>NZ_JBEZLA010000009.1:64602-161300 GCF_040651925.1 Streptomyces sp. NPDC048349
GCCCGCGGCCGCCCGCGCCCCGCGCCCCGGGCGCGCGCCCGCCCGCCCGCGCCCCCACGACTATGGAAACGTCCAGGTCCTGTGGCTACCCTCCGCGCATGATTTCCACGGTTGTCTGGGGTACCGGCAACGTCGGCCGTCTGGCCATCCGCGCCGTCGAGGCCCATCCCGCGCTGAAGCTCTCCGCAGTCATCGTCCACAATCCAGCCAAGGTCGGCCGCGACGCGGGTGAACTCGGGGGACTCGACCACCTGCTGGGGGTCCGGGCCACCGACGACGTCGACGCCGTCCTGGCGGCCCGGCCCCGGGCCGTGGTGTACGCCGCGTCCGGTGACGTCCGGCCCGACGAAGCCCTCGCCGACATCACCCGGGCGATCCGCGCCGGCGCGGTGGTCGTCAGCCCCGCGCTGTACCCGCTCTACGACCACCGCAGCGCCCCGCCGGAGTTCCGCGCCCCGGTGCTCGACGCCATCGCGGAGGGCGGCGGCTCGCTCTTCGCCTCCGGCGTCGACCCCGGCTGGGGCAACGACGTCCTCCCCCTCCTGCTCAGCGGACTCGGCACCACGATCGACGCCATCCGCTGCCAGGAGATCTTCGACTACTCCACCTACGACCAGCCGGACTCCGTCCGCTACCTCGTCGGCATGGGCCAGCCCATGGACTACGAGCCGATGATGCTCATGCCGTCGGTCCCCACCATGGTGTGGGGCGGGCAGATACGCATGATGGCCAGGGCCCTCGGCGTCGAACTCGACGAGATCCGCGAGACGGTGGACCGGCGCGCCCTCGACACCACCGTCACCACCCGGACGATGGGCGCGTTCGAGGCCGGCACCCAGGGAGCGATCCGCTTCGAGGTGCAGGGCGTCGTCGAGGGCGAACCCCGCATCGTCATCGAGCACGTCACGCGCATCCACGCCTCGTGCGCCCCGGACTGGCCCGTCCCGCCCGACGGCGGGGACGGCGCCCACCGGGTGGTCATCGAGGGCCGCCCGCGCATCGAGGTCACCGTCGAGGCCACGGACGAGGGCGAGAACCGCTCGGCGGGCGGCAACGCCACCGCCGTCGGCCGCCTGGTCGGCGCCATCGACTGGCTCACCGGCGCCGAGCCCGGGCTCTACGACGCCCTCGACGTCCCGCTGCGCCCCGCCATCGGCAAACTCGGAAGGAAACCGTCATGAGGATCGACATCCCCGAAGGCCAGCACCCGATCGAGTACGTGTGGGGCGACATGGTCCCCGGCATCGGCATGGCCGCCGCCAACTTCTCGCTGTCCGTCTACGCCCACACCACCCTGGGGCTGCGCGAGTTCGAGGCCGCCCGCCTGCGGGTCGCGCAGATCAACGGCTGCGTTTTCTGCCTGGACTGGCGCACCGAGCGGGAGGGGGAGAAGGTCGAGGAGGAGTTCTCCGACGCCGTCACCGAGTGGCGCACCACGGACCGCTTCGACGACCGCACGCGGCTGGCGGCGGAGTACGCCGAGCGGTACACCCTCGACCACCACGGTCTCGACGACGCGTTCTGGGACCGGATGACCGCGCACTACAGCCAGCTCGAGATCGTGGAGCTGACCATGAGCATCGGGTCCTGGCTGGCCTTCGGCCGGCTCAACCACGTGCTCGGCCTGGACAGCGTCTGCATGCTGCCGGGTCACTGACATGGGCCCGGGGCCGCTCGGTGAGTCCGGTCGGCCCCGGTCGTCGGGCGTAGGGACCTGGCTACAGGTCCGTGGCGATGATCTTCTCGATGTTCCGTTCGGCGAGTGCCGTGATGGTGACGAACGGGTTGACGCTGGTGTTGCCGGGGATCAGCGCGCCGTCGATCACGTACAGGCCGGTGTAGCCGTGCAGGCGGCCGTAGTTGTCGGTGGCCTTGTCCAGTACCGCGCCGCCGAGCGGGTGGTAGGTGAGGTGGTCGCCCCAGATCTTGTTGGTGCCGAAGAGGTCGGTCCGGTAGATCGTCCCCTCCTTCGAGTTGATCTTGTCGAAAATGGTCTTCGCCATGTCGATGGAGGGCTGTTTCCAGGCCGTCTGCCAGTCGAGTTCGACCTTGCCCGCCGCCGCGTTCCAGGAGAACCGGGCGCGGTGCGGGTTCTTGGTGATCGAGAGGTAGAAGGACGCGTACGTCTCGATCCCGGTCGGGAGCGGGGCCACCTCGGCGAACGCGCCGCCCGCGTCCCAGTTGTCGATGCCGCCGCAGGGGATGGAGGCCTGCACCTTGCCGGTCGGGTCCCACATGTGGTTGGCGCGGCCGCACATGACGTTGCCGTTGTCGCCCCAGCCCTTGCCGATCTCGTCGTTGAGGAGGGGCAGGACGCCGGTGGCCTTCAGCTTCACGAGCAGCTTGCTGGTGCCGACGCTGCCGGCGGCGAAGAACACCCGGTCGGCGGTCACGGTCTTGGCGGCCGCGACGGTGCCGTCGGTGGTCAGCTGGTTGATGGCGACGGTGTAGCCGCCGCCGGCGGCGGGGGCGACCGAAGTGACCTGGTGCAGGGGGGAGATGGAGACCCTGCCGGTGGCCTTGGCGGCCGCGATGTAGGTCTGCTGGAGCGACTTCTTGCCGTGGTTGTTGCCGTAGAGGATCTCGCCGTCCACCGCGGACTTGGGGACCGTGCCGGCCGCCTCCTGCTTCATGTAGTCCCAGTCGTACACGTCGGGGACGAAGACGAAGGGGAATCCGGAGCGCTGGGCGTGCTTGCGGCCGACGCGGGCGTACTGGTAGCAGGCGACGGTGTCGAACCAGGCCGGGTCGATGAGGCCCACTCCGAGCCCGGCATTGGCGCGGGGGTAGTAGGTGGCGTACATCTCGTCGGCGTTCACCGAGGGCAGGACGGAGCTGAAGTTGGCCCGCCTGGGGGTCACGGCCATGCCGCCGTTGACGAGCGAGCCGCCGCCGACCCCCCGGCCCTGGTAGACGATGATCCCGCCCATCTCCTCGGCGTCGAGGATGCCCGTGTACTTGGGGACGGACTTGTCGATCGGGAACCCGAGGAAGTTGCTGAGCGGCGCCTTGGTCTTGGTGCGCAGCCAGTAGGAGCGGTAGTCGGGATTGGTGGTGTGGGCGAAGATCTTGCCGTCGCTGCCCGGGGTGTCCCAGGCCATGCCCATCTCGACCATGTGGACGTCGACGCCGGCCTGGGCCAGGCGCAGGGCGGCGACGGATCCGCCGTAACCGGTGCCGATCACCAGGACCGGGACGCGGACCCCGTCACCGATGGCGGTGGAGGCGGTGGTGGCGGTGGCGGTCTGCGCCGCATGAGCGGAAGTGACTTGTGCAGAGAGGGCCACAGCCCCCAAAATAGAACCTGTTCTCGCAAGGAATCCGCGACGGGAGAATTCGTTGGAACCGTGTCTGGGCTCGCCGGTGTCACTCATGTGACGTTCCTCACTCTCGGCTGAATGAGAACGAGTTCTACTGCCAGGTGCGTGTGAAGTCACTAGATACCTCTAGGTAACTTCGTCGGTTCAAGCCGGTCGTGTCACGGAATTCGCCGATGCGGGTCGCCCTGACCAGCCCAGGACCAGCAAGGATGCGACCGCGGCGAACGCGCACCAGGTGGAGGCGAATTCCAGCCTCCACAGGGCGGCACAGACCACGGCGCCGACGGCCAGCAGGGCCCCGAGCAGCCGCAGCCGCCGGTCGCCCGCGAGCAGCAGGGCGCCGAGCGTGGCGGACAGATAGCCCGCGAGGACGAGCGGCGCGTACGGGACGTCCACGCCGTAGCCGACCGTGTGGCCGCGCAGTTCCGCGGTCACCGGCCGGGTCGCGAGCCCGTACGAGAGGACCGCGGCGGTGGCGGCGCCCACGGCCGCGGGCCCCCACAGGCGGCGCCGGATCCCGTGCGGGGCGGCGACCAGCACCCCGAGCGGCACCCAGACGGCCAGCAGCGGGAGCGCGACCACGGCCCAGGCGGTCGCGGCGGGGGAGCAGCCGCCGCCGGAGTTCCAGACGGCGGCCTCGACCAGCTGGTGCGCCCCCAGCAGCAGCGGCAGCGCGGCGACGGGCAGATCGCGCGCCCGCCGGGCGCGTGCGGTGCGCGCCACGCACGCGACGCCGACGGCGGTGATGACCGTGCCCGCCGTCAGATCGGCCGTCGCGCTCCAGCACATGGTGTCAGTCGGTCACATCGGTGGACCGCCGCGGGGGCTCGAGCGGCGGAGCGCTCATCGAACACTGGGTGCGGCACTGCGGGTGCGGAGCCCCGGCCACCGGCGCCCGTACCGTCGCCCAGGCCACCGCCGCCCCGACCGCCAGCACGCCCGCACACCAGGGCATGGCCCGCCCGAACGCCGCGTCGAACTGGTCGGCCGAGCGGTACGCCTCGGGCCCCATCCCGGCCAGCAGCGGCAGGGCCGCCACCGCGAGCAGCCCGGCCGCCCGCGCCGCGGCGTTGTTGATGCCGCTCGCCAGCCCCGCCCGGCCCGGGTCCACCGAGGCCAGCACGGTCGCCGTGAGCGGGGCCACCAGGATCACCATGCCCGCGCCCATCACCGTCATCGCGGGCAGCACGTCCGCCGGGTACGAGGCGTCCGGCCCCACCCGGAGCATCAGCAGCGTCCCGGCCGCGCACAGCAGCGGCCCCACGGTGAGCGGGATGCGCGGTCCGATCCGTTCCCCGACCTCCCCGGAGCGGGCGGAGAGCAGCAGCATCAGCACCGTCGTGGGCAGCAGCGCGGCGCCGGCGGCCAGTGCGGAGTACCCGGCCACCACCTGGAGCTGGAGCACGACGAGGAAGAAGAACCCGCCGAACGCCGCGTACACGCACAGCGTGACCAGATTGACCGCCGTGAACTGCCGCGAGGCGAAGATGTCCGGAGGCACCATCGGATCGGCCCGCCGCCGCTCCACGTACACGAACAGACCCGTCAGCAGGAAGCCGCCGACCGCCGCGGCGATCACCGGTGCGTTGGCGGACCGGGCCTCGATCAGCGCGTAGGTGAGCAGCGCGAGGGCCGCCGCGCCCAGCAGTGCGCCGGCCACGTCGAACCGCCCGCGCGCCTGTGGATCGCGTGATTCCGGTACGTGCCGCAGGGCCACCGGGACGCACAGCGCGGCCAGGGGCACGTTCAGCAGGAACACCCACCGCCAGCCGGGTCCGTCGACCAGCCAGCCGCCGAGGAACGGCCCCACGGCCGCCCCCACCCCGCCCAGCCCCGACCACAGTCCCACCGCTCTGGCCCGGTCCTCCGGACGGATCGAGCCCTGGATCAGGGCGAGCGAGCCGGGTGTGAGCAGCGCGCCGCCGATGCCCTGGAGGGCCCGGGCCGCCACCAGGACCCCGGGGTCCGGTGCGAGACCGCACAGCAGCGAGCCCACGGCGAACCAGACCACGCCGAGCACGAAGACCCTGCGGCGCCCGAAGCGGTCGCCGAGCGCTCCGCCGACCAGGATCAGCCCGGCCAGGGTCAGCAGATAGGCGTTGACCGTCCACTGCAGGACGGCGAGATCGGCGTCGAGGTCCCGTCCGATCCGGGGGAGCGCGACGTTGACGACCGTCGAGTCCAGCAGCGCCATGCTCGACCCGAGCACGGTGGTGAGCAGGATCCAGCGGCCCCGCGCGGACGCGAGCGGGACGCCGGGCCCGGCCGGCGGGGCGGGTGTGGTCATGACTCAAGGCTGGCCCGGGCGGCCGCCGGGGGCCACTGGGCGGACGCGGGGGCCACCCGGCCGGCGCCGGGGCCGGGGGAACGAGGCTCAATAGGCCCTCTTGTAATGGAAATGGCACTCAATCAGCATGACCCGCGCACATCGCACACCTCACGCACCCTCTTCCCGCACAACCTGCACACGGCGTACGAGGAGACAACACGTGGCCCAACGCACCAGGCGATCCTTACGCGCGGCGCTCGCCGCCCTCACCTCGGTCCTGCTCCTCCCCCTCGGCGCGGGCGTCGCCGCGGCCGCACCGGACCCCGGCCCCGCCCCCGGCGCGGCTGAACGCAAGATCGAACCCAAGCTCCGCGCCCAGCTCGACGGCTCCGACAAGGCCGCCTTCTGGGTCTACCTCGACAGCGCCGCCGACCTGAGCGCCGCGCGGAAGCAGCAGACCCGCGCGGCCAAGGCCGAGACCGTGCTCAGGACCAAGCAGGAGCACGCCGCGCGCAGCCAGGCCGAGGTGGTCAAGGCCCTCGAGGGCGCCCGGGCCGAGTACACCTCGTACTGGATCGTCAACGCCGTCCGCGTCGTCGGCAGCCACAAGCTCGCCGGCACCCTCGCGCAGCGCCCCGAGGTGTCCCGGATCGACGCCGACGACAAGGTCGACCTGCCCAAACCCGCCGAAGGCGAGCGGGAGCGGACCGCGGCCGACGCCGTCGAGTGGAACATCGACCGCATCAAGGCCCCCCAGGTCTGGGAGCAGGCCGGAGTGCGCGGCGAGGGCATCGTCGTCGCCAACATCGACAGCGGCGTGGACCACACCCACCCCGCCGTGAACAACCAGTACCGCGGCAAGAACGCGGACGGCACCTACACCCACGCCTACAACTGGTTCGACCCCGCCGGGGTCTGCGCCGGCGCCGCCCCCTGCGACAACAACGACCACGGCACCCACACCATGGGCACGATGGTCGGCGACGACGGCGGCTCCAACAAGATCGGTGTCGCCCCGGGCGCCAAGTGGATCGCCGCCAAGGGCTGCGAGACCAACTCCTGCTCCGAGGCGTCGCTGCTCGCCTCCGGCCAGTGGATCGTCGCCCCCACCGACCTCAGCGGCCAGAACCCGCGCCCCGACCTCGCGCCGCACATCGTCAACAACTCCTGGGGCAGCGCCACGCACGACGACTGGTACCAGCAGATCGTGGACACCTGGCGCGCCGCGGGCATCTTCCCGGCCTTCTCCAACGGCAATTCCGGGCCGAGCTGCGCCACCAGCGGCTCACCCGGCGACTACGCGAGCTCCTACAGCTCCGGCGCCTTCGACATCAACAACGCCGTCGCCTCGTTCTCCTCGCGCGGCGCGGGCCCCGGCGGCGTCATCAAGCCGAACATCGCCGCCCCCGGCGTGAACGTGCGCTCCTCCGTCCCCGGCGGCGGATACGAGGCCTTCTCCGGCACCTCCATGGCCTCGCCGCACACGGCGGCCACCGTGGCCCTGCTCTGGTCGGCCGCGCCCGCCCTCGAAGGCGACATCGCGCAGACCGAAGCGCTGCTCGACGGCACGGCCCAGGACGCGGACAGCGCCCAGTGCGGCGGCAGCGCCGCCGACAACAACGTCTTCGGCGAGGGCAGGCTCGACGCCCTCGCCGCCGTGAACGGCGCCCCGCGCGGCGCGGTCGGCGCGCTTGCCGGCACCGTCCGTTCCGGCGGTACGCCGGTCGCCGGCGCCACGGTCACCGCCGACGGGCCGATCGACCGTACGACGACCACCGCGGCCGACGGCACGTACCGCTTCCCCGCACTGTCGGTGGGCGACTACGCCGTCAGCGCCGCCAAGTTCGGCTACGGGCCGCAGACGGCGACGGTCCCGGTCACCGAGAACGCCACGGCCACCGGCGACTTCACCCTCGTCCAGGCCGCCTCCGGAAAGCTCAGCGGCACCGTCGCCGCCCCCTCCGGGCCGGCCGCCGGCGCCTCCGTCACCATCGTGGACACCCCCGTGACCGCGACCACCGACGCGCAGGGCCGCTTCGAGGTGACCCTGCCCCACGGCACCTACGACGTGAAGGCCACCCACCCCTCCCGCTGCGTCACCGGCGGCGCCGCCAAGACCACCGTCGCGGGCGACGCCACCGTCACCGTGAACCTTCCCGAGCGCACCGACGGCTACGGCTACGCCTGCGCCACCGCGGGCGACCGCCCGTACCCCGCGGGCAGCCGACAGCTCGCGCTGACCGGCGACAACACCACCGAACGCGTCGACCTCCCCTTCCCCCTGCCGCTGTACGGAAAGACGTACGCGCAGGCCTGGATCGGGACCAACGGCACCGTCAGCTTCGGCGGCAGCCACACCGCCGACATCAACGGCGACCTGCCGAGCACGGCCACCCCCAACGCCGCCCTCTACCCCTTCTGGGACGACCTGGTCGTCGGCGCGGCGGGCACCGGATCCGGAGTCTTCACCGCCGTCACCGGCACCGCCCCGCACCGCAGCTACGTGATCGAGTGGCGGGAGGTGTCCCACTGGTCGGCGCAGGCCGAGAAGTTCTCCTTCTCCGCGTCCATCGGTGAGGACGGAAGCGTCTCCTACGCCTACAAGGGGACGGGCGGCACCGGCATCAAGGGCGGCTCCACGGCCACCGTCGGCGTGGAGAACGCCACCGGGACCGACGCCTTCAGGTACTCCTTCAACACCCCGGTCATCACCGACGGCCTGGGCATCTCCTTCCGCACCACCAAGAGCGGCGTGGTCGCGGGCCGGGTGCTCGACGCCAACGACGGCAACGGGGTCGCGGGCGCCACGGTGACCGTCGGCACGGGAGAGGCGGCCGTCTCGGCCACCACCGCAGCGGACGGCGGCTACGTCGTCCAGAGCCCGTCCGGCTCGCGGGCCCTCTCCCTTTCCGCGCCGCACTACGAGAGCGGGCAGGGGACCGTCGAGGTCAAGGCGGCCGACGTCACGACGGTGACGCAGTCCCTGCGCACCGGCCGGGTGACGGCGTCCCGGCCCGCCGTGGAGGTCGTCCTCCCGGCGAACCAGCAGCGGACGCGGACCCTGGACCTGACCAACCCGGGCCTCGGCACGGCGTTCACGGTGACCGAGGACGCGGCCTGGCTGACGGCCACGCCGGGGACCGGGAACCTGCCGACGGGCGCCAGGACCCCGCTCACCCTCGCGGTGGACACGAAGGGACTGGCCCCCGGGTCGGTCCTGACCGCCGACCTGAAGATCACCTCGGCCAGTGGCAGGACCCCGGTCCTGACCGTTCCGGTCAAGGTCGTCGTCCCGCGCTACCAGGTCGCCCTGGACGCGGGCTCCGACTCCGCGGGCACGGACGTCCTGGGCGACGCCTGGTCCCCGGACCGCAAGTACACGGCGGGCTCGTACGGCTACCAGGGCAACACCTCCGTACGGACCACCAGCCGCACCATCGCCGGCACGGACGACCAGCGGCTGCTGCGCAACGCGCGCGAGGGCATGTACGAGTACCGCTTCGACAACGTGCCGAACGGCACCTACACGGTGGAGCTGGGCTTCGCCGAACTCTCCTCCACCCGGCCGAACAAGCGCGTCTTCGACGTCCTGGCGGAGGGCCGGCAGGTCCTGCCCTCCCTGGACATCTCCCTGGAGGCGGGCACGTACACGGCCCTGACCCGCACTTACACGGTCGAGGTGACGGACGGGGTGCTCAACGTCCGCTTCGTCACGCACACCGGATTCGGCAAGCCCCTGATCAACACCCTTCGGGTGACCGACCGTCCCGACCAGAGCTGACCGCACGACCGGCGGGGGCCGGGCGCTGCAGGGCGCCCCGCCCCCGGCGGTGCCATTCGGGTGGGGGAGCCCCGACTCCCGCACCGACGTGCGGGCACACCGCGCCGGGCTCGCTAGCGTGGACGACCATGACGCTCCTGAGCGACCAGGCCGACGGCATCCGGGCCCTCGTGGGCTGCGCCGACCCCGGCGCCGTCTGGGCCGTGGGGGGACCCGACGGCGTCCAGGCGGCCTCGCAGGACTGCGACGGCACGGTCTTCGACGTCGGCTCCCTCGCCGCCGTCCTCGCCCTCTGGCCCGTCGTCGGCAGCCTCGTCGAGGAGGGCGCGCTCCGGCTGCACACGCCGCTCGCCGCCTACGGGGAGGAGGCCGCCGCCGGGACCCCGGCCGGGACCACGGCCCACCACCTGCTCACCCGCACCGACGGGACCGAGGCCCTCACCCGTCTCGCCGAGCACCTCTCGGGCAGCCCGCTCGCCGAACTCGCCGCCACCCGGGTCTGGCAGCCCCTGGGCATGACCGGCACCCGGTTCGCCGACGGCACCCTGCGCGCGCCCCTGCGCGACCTCGTCCGCTTCCTCGGCCACCTGGTGGCCCCCGCGGACACGGACGGCCCGACGGGCCTGCCCCGCACCTGGACGGCCGAGTCCCTGCGCATCCGCACCGGTGAATTGACCCCCGCCCGCGGCCTCATGTGGCACCCGGCCCCGCACGGCGTCTGGGCCCACCCCGCCCCCGCCGTCCCCGGCCCGGCCCTGTGGGCCCGTCCGGGCGGCCACCGCTGGGCGCTGCTCCTTCCGGCCCTCCCGCCCGGCCGGCACACCACCCTCCGCCAGGCCTTCCGGGACGCCGCCTTCGCCCCGGTGTGACGCTCGGAGCGCGGGGTCCGCGGGAGCGACGTACGGTGAAGCCGATGTCACCGCCGCTGACCACGCGAGGACCCCATGCCCGACGCCGTGACCTCCGCGTACGACACCACGGACGTCGACCTGCTCGACGACCTGTGCCGCGAACTCGCCCAGGCCGCCGACGCGGTCGGCGAGGCCGCCGGCTACGCCTCCGGGCTGGCCCTCGGTGCCTGCCTGCCCGCCACCGCACTCGCCCGGGGAGGGCCGCGCCGCAACGGCTGGCGCACCCTCCTGAGGACCCTCACCGACCCCGCCGGCCTCGGCTGGGCGCCGCGCGGCCGGGGCGCCCTGCCGAGGGCCGGGCGGCTGGCCGGGGCCCTGGCGGGCCGCGAGAGCCTGGCGATCAGCGTCGCCGTCTGCGGACTCAGAGCCCGGATCCGGGTGGTGAAGGCCCGTCGCCCCGAGCTGCTGCGCGATCCCGGAGCGGCGGCGGTCCTGGGGGCCGTCGCGGAAGGCCGGCAGGCCGAGGCCGTCCGCCTGTTCCGGGACATCGTGCGCGACCGGGGCGCCGAGCACGCCTTCTCGCTGCTGGCCCCGGCCTTCGCCGACATCCTGGCCTGGCACGCCCTGACCGACTCCAACCCGTTCAACGACCACGCGGGCTGGCAGGTCGCCACCGGCCGGGCCGTGCCCGCCGCACCGCTCCTGGGCCTGGGCGCCGCCTTCCGGTCGCTCTGCGACCGCGGCCCCGGTCTGCCCGCCGACGGTGCGCCGCAGGCGGGGGCCGACGGGGACGCGGCGCAGCCGCCGCGGCCGGCGCCCCGGCGGCTGAGGGCGGTCCCGCCGCTGGGGCCGGACCCCTACCGGCACCCGCACCGGCCCGGCAGCCTCCGCGGGCACGCCTCCGCGCTCCGCTCCCACGCCGTGCGGCTGCGCGCGACGACGGCGGCGCCCGCCTGGCGGGTCCCGCAGGACGACGCCCTGCGCGCCGAGGTCGCGCTCCTCGCCGGCCGCTGCGCCACCGCCGCCAACGGCTTCACGCTGGCCGCGGCCCAGCTGGGCGAGGCGCGCCTGCCGGGCTGAGCCGCCGGGTCCGGCAGTTTCCCACCTCGACGGTCGTGGACAGCCGCGCCCGGGCGAAGCCGGCCGCGCGGCCGAGGGTGCCCCTGCCGACCAGAACCGCCGCGAGCCGGGCGATCAGCGGGGAGCCCGCGACGCCGGTGACGCGCTGCAGCGTGCCGGCGCTGCCCGTGTCTCGACGCCGAGACCGGTCGCGGTGACGCTTCCTCCGTCAGTTCTCGGCAGTGGGGAGCCGGCACAGGGCGGCCAGCGCCCGCTCGGTGATGTCTTCCGGGGAGCCGGACACGTCGACGACGAAGCCGAGTTCGTCCTCCTGGAGGGGCTCCAGGGCGGCGAACTGCGAATCCAGCAGGGAGGCGGGCATGAAGTGGCCGGTGCGGGCCGCCATCCGCCGTTGCACCAGCGCACGCGCGCCGGTGAGGTGCACGAAGACCGCGCCGGGGGCCGCGGCGCGCAGCCGGTCGCGGTAGGAGCGCTTGAGCGCCGAGGCCGCGACCACGCCGCCGCCCCCGCCGCGCCCGGCCCGGGCGCCGATCCACTCGCCGACGGCGTCGAGCCACGGCCGCCGGTCGGCGTCGTCCAGGGGGATGCCGGCCGACATCTTGGCGACGTTCGCCGCGGGATGGAACGCGTCGCCCTCCGCGTACGGGAGGGCGAGCGCCGCGGCGAGCAGCCGGCCCACGGTCGTCTTGCCCGTGCCGGCCACGCCCATCACCACAATGACGCGCTGGGAGCTCACGCGGTACCTCGCCGTCCTGGTCGACCCCGGTTTCGTGTGGGGCACCACCGGGCCGGACCACCACCGTAGATCATCGGAAAGCCGCTGCTGGATAATGCCGGTGAGCAGCACAAGCACACTGGAGACGCCGGCCCGCGCAGGGGCCCGGCAGGAGAGGGAGCCCCCGATGGACGTGCAGCACTTCGAGCGGATCACCGCCTTCATCGAGGCGCGGCTCACCCCGCTGTTCGACGCGGAGACGGGCAGCGAGTACGGCTTCGGGATGGACGACACCTCCCGTGCGCTGCGCGCGCTGCGCAACGCGGTCCTGGAGGCCTCCGCCATCAAGGGTCTCATCGCGCAGCGTGAGTCGGCGGACCCGGCCATGCGCCGCGTCATCGACCAGTCGGTGGAGCACAACTGGGACGTGCTGCGCGGCATCGCCCGCCAGTGGGAGGACCACGCCGACTTCCGCCACGAGTTCAAGCACCACGCGTGGGAACTCGACCACCACGCCGTCGCGGTGGAGAGCTGACCCCACCCCCTGGAACACGGCGACGGCGACGGCCGGGGCCTCCCCGCAGCCGTCGCCGTCCCGGTCCGCCTACTGCGCGCTCTTGCGCGGCGTCGTCTGCTGGACCGCCCAGCCGTTGCCGTCGGGGTCGGAGAAGTAGACGAACGAACCCCAGGGCAGGTCCTGGATTTCCGTCACCTCGACACCGCGGCCGCGCAGGTCCTCGTACGCCTCCTCGATGTCGGTGACGACGACCTGCATGTTGTCCAGGGAGCCCGGGGTCATCCGGGTCAGTCCCCGGCCGATCGCGATCGAACAGGCGGACCCGGGCGGGGTCAGCTGCACGAAGCGGACGTCGTCGCTGACCGTGTGGTCGTGGTCGGTGATGAAGCCGATCTTCTCGTAGAAGGCCTTGGCCCGGTCGACATCGGTCACGGGCACGGCAACCAGTTCCAGTTTGATGTCCATGGCGGCATCATGCTCCAGAGCCGGTCCTCACGCCGCCCGGAGCCGCGTCGGCGGGCGTGTCCCCCGACGCGAACTGGGTGCGGTACAGCTCCTCGTACCGGCCGCCCGCCGCCAGCAGTTCGGTGTGCGTGCCCCGTTCGACGATCCGCCCGCCCTCGACCACGAGGATCAGATCGGCCGCCTGCACGGTCGACAGCCGGTGCGCGATCACCACCGCGGTCCGGCCCGCGAGGGCCTCGCCCAACGCCTCCTGCACCGCCGCCTCCGAGGTGGAGTCCAGGTGCGCGGTGGCCTCGTCGAGGATCACCACCCGCTGCCGGGCCAGCAGCAGCCGCGCGATGGTCAGCCGCTGCCGCTCCCCGCCCGACAGCCGGTAGCCGCGCTCCCCGACGACCGTGTCCAGCCCGTCCGGCAGCGAGGCGACCAGCCCGTCCAGCCGGGCACGGCGCAGGGCCTCCCAGACCTCCTCTTCGGAGGCTTCGGGGCGGGCCAGCAGCAGGTTGGCCCGCACCGACTCGTGGAAGAGGTGCCCGTCCTGGGTGACCATGCCGAGCGTTGCGCGGATCGAGTCGGCCGTCAGATCCCGTACGTCGACCCCGCCGATGCGGACCGCGCCCGCGTCGGCGTCGTACAGCCGCGGCAGCAGCTGCGCGATGGTCGACTTGCCGGCGCCGGAGGAGCCGACCAGGGCGATCATCCGGCCGGGATCGGCCCGGAACGACACCTCGTGCAGGACCTGCGTACCGCCCCGGGCGTCGAGGGTGGCGACCTCCTCCAGGGAGGCGAGCGAGACCTTGTCGGGGGACGGATAGCCGAAGGAGACCCGGTCGAACTCCACGGCCACCGGACCGTCGGGCACCGTGCGGGCGTCCGGCTTCTGGGTGATGAGCGGCTTCAGGTCGAGGATCTCGAAGACCCGCTCGAAGCTCACCAGCGCGCTCATCACCTCCACGCGGGCCCCGGCCAGCGCGGTCAGCGGTGCGTACAGCCGGGTCAGAAGCAGGGCGAGGGCCACCACGGAGCCGGCGTCCAGGGTCCCGCGCAGGGCGTAGTAGCCGCCCAGCCCGTAGACGAGGGCGAGGGCCAGCGCCGACACGAGGGTGAGGGCCGTGATGAAGGCGGACTGGGCCATCGCCGTGCGGATCCCGATGTCCCGCACCCGCGCCGCGCGGGCCGCGAACTCCGCGGACTCGTCGGCCGGCCGCCCGAACAGCTTGACCAGCGTCGCGCCGGGCGCGGAGAACCGCTCGGTCATCTGGGTGCCCATCGCGGCGTTGAGCGCCGAGGCCTCCCGCTGCATGGCCGCCATCCGCGTCCCCATCCTGCGGGCCGGCAGCACGAACACCGGCAGCAGCACCAGGGCCAGCAGGGTGATCTGCCAGGAGATGCTCAGCATCACGGCGAGGGTCAGCAGCAGGGTCACGGTGTTGGCGACCACCCCGGACAGGGTGTTGCTGAACGCCCGCTGGGCGCCGATCACATCGTTGTTGAGCCGGCTGACCAGCGCCCCGGTCCGGGTCCGGGTGAAGAAGGCGACGGGCATCCGCTGCACGTGGTCGAAGACCGCCGTCCGCAGATCGAGGATCAGCCCTTCGCCGAGGGTGGCGGAGAGACGGCGGGTCAGCAGCCCCAGGCCCGCCTCGGCCACCGCGATGAGGGCGATGAGCAGGGCGAGGCGGGTGACGGTACCGCTGTCCCGGCCGCCCACGATGGCATCGACGATCCGGCTGGCGAGCACCGGCGTGGCCACCGCGAGCAGCGCTGTCACCACGCTGAGCAGCAGGAAGCAGGTGAGCCCACGGCGGTGCGGGCGGGCGAAGGCGGCGACCCGCCGCAGGCTCGCCCGGGAGACGGGGCGACGGTCCTGCTGGGCGTTGATCGCACTGTGCAGCGAGGTCCAGGCGGTGACTTCCATGTCCATGTCCTGAACGTTAGGACCTCAACCGAAGTCGAGGTCAAGCATGCGGGCCGTCCGCTCCAACCGGGGTCAACTCCGGCTCGAGCGGCCGAAATCCGCGTCCGCCGACCACTGTCGGTGCCCGCTGGCATCATCGGTCCATGACGCAGGGATCCGAGTCCGCACGCTCAGGTCAGTACACCGCCGACACCGTCCTGCACCGCTTCGAGCAATGGGCACGGGACACCCCCGGGGCCCCTGCGCTCGTCGCGGGCACCGACAGCCTCACCTACGGGCAACTCGACGCACGCGCCGGCCGGCTCGCGCGCCATCTGCTCGCCGCGGGCCTGCCCCGGGGCGGCCGCGTGGCCGTGGGCACCGTCCGCCAGGCGGAGCTGGTCACCGCCCTCCTCGCGGTCCTCAAGGCCGGCGGGGCCTACACCGTCCTCGACGTCGACGACCCGCGCACCGGGCGCCGCCAGCTCGCCGGCGCCGAGCCCGACGTCCTGCTCACCCACCCCGCCCACCAGGCCGCCCTGGACGACGGAAGCGGACCGAGGGTCATCCGGTTCGGGGAGGAGGCCCCCGGGGCGGGCGAACGGCCCGCCGCGTCGCCGGCGTTTCCCGGGCCGGGCAGCGCCGCAGCGGTCCTGTTCACCGGGGCGGCCGAGCCGCGGGCCGTCCCCGTGGGCCACGGCCTGCTCCTGGGCGCGTACGAGGGCTGGGCGGAGGTCGCCCGGCCGACCCCGCAGGACCGGCACCTGATCACGGCCCGCCCCGACGTCACCGCCTTCGCCGCGGGCTGGACCCGGGCCCTGTGCTCGGGCGGCGCGCTCGTGCTCCCCGCGCTCGCGCCCTGGAAGGCGGAGGAGGTCACGGCGGCGGTCGAGTCCCAGGGGGTCACCGTGCTCCACGCGGGCCCCGCCGACGCCGTCCACCTGCTGACCCCGCACGCGGCGCCGCGGACGCCCGTCCCGCAGGCCCGCCGGGCGCCGGGAGCCGACGTCCCGTCGCTGCGGCTGATCGCCTTCTCCGGAGACCGGCTGCACCTCGACGAGCTGGCCGCCCTGCACACCGTGCTGCGCCCCGGCGTGCGGGTGCTGAACGTCTACGGCACCGCCGAGACAGCGGGCACCGGCACCTGGTTCGAACTGCCCCAGCTGCTGCGCCCCCTGGACGGGCCCGAGGAGCGCTCCCTGCTCGGCACGCCCTTCCCCGGCTGCCGGGCCGAGGTGCGGGAGGGGGAGATACACCTCACGCCGCCCGGCGGCGACCCGGTGCCCACCGGCGACCTCGGCCTGCTCCGCGAGGACGGACTGCTCGAGTTCCGCGGCCGGATCCGCGACCGGATCACCCTGCCCGACGGCCGCTCCCTCGACCCGCACCCCGTCGAATCCGTGATCCGCGGCCACGAGGGCATCGGCGCGGTGCTCGTCAACGGCGTGGACAGCGCCCGCGGTCCGCGGCGGCTCGTCGCCTACGCCACCCCGCGGCCCGGCGCGCCTTCGTGGCCCCCGGGCGCCGAGCTGCCGGACGTCGAAGAACTGCGCGCCCACCTGGCGGGGAAACTGCCCCGGGAGGACATCCCGCTCCGGGTGGTCCCGCTGCGCTCCCTGCCCCGCAACCGGGGCGGCCAGGAGGACCGGACCGCCCTGCCCCTGCCGATCCTGAGCGCCTCCGCGGCGCAGCCCGCCGGGAGCAAGTCCGGGCGGCCCGCGGCCGGTCCGGCCGGTCCGACCGGTCCGTTCCCGGCCTCCTGGGCCGCAGGCTGCGCGGGCTTGGCCATGGGCTTCGTCGGCCTGATCCTCACCAAGGTCTTCTGGCCCGGATCGACGGATCTCACCGGAGTACCGCAGCCCTGGGCCTTCCTCTTCTTCCTGCTCTACGTCACCGAGTGCGTGGCCTTCGGCATCGGCCTGCTCTTCCTGTTCCGCGGCCGCGCCCGGATGCCGCGCCGGGGCCGCGGCCGCGGTCTCACCGCCGCCGCGCACCTGGCGGTGTCCTACCTGCTGCTGGCGTGGTGGCCGCAGGACAACCTCTACCGGCTCGCGGCCAAACAGAACTGGCCGCGGCAGGCAGCCCTCGTCTACACCTTCAACATCCCCCTGATGATCGCGGGCGTCGTCGTCGCTGCCTATGTCATCGCCAAACCGCCCAACCCCTTCGACTTCGACGAATGACCGGCTGATCCGCATCCGGCCGGCCCGGGCTCACGGCCTCGGCTCGCGCGGACGACCCGGCTCGCGCGACGACCCGGCTCGCTCACGAGCCCGGCTCGGGCGGGCCGAACAGCCCCCCACCCGCCAGGGCCCCGGCCCGAACCAGCTCCTCGGCCGCGTCCAGCGTCTGCGCGTCGTGCGCGGCCACCAGGAAGCCCAGCCACGGCACGGGTTCGCACGCGGCCGTCGGGATCGCCGGGACGAACACCGCACCCAGCTCGGCGCACTCCCGCGCCAGTCCGGCGCACAGCTCGTCCAGCTGCGCCTCGGGCAGCCGCGCGCCGAGCTCCACCCGGTCGGCGATCCGTACGAGGTGCCCGGCGCCCCGCAGCGCGTCGAGCCGGGCCGCCACCATGAAGGCGATGGCCGGCCCGGTCAGGCGCAGATTGGTCTCGGTCGGCGCGAGCCGCCCCTCGCCGGCGGTCACGAAGTCCACGTCGAACCAGCCCCGGTAGCCGCCGGCCGAGAGCGCGCGGCCCACCGCCGCACCGAAGGCGCCGAGCGGCTCGCGCGCCCAGGCGGGCACCACCCCGGGTCCCACCGTGGCCCCGGCGTAGCAGCCGTCCCGCACGTCCATGACCGCCCCGCCGACCTCGTGCACCCGGCCGTCGGCAGCCACGAACCCGTCGTACGTGAGGTCGCGCGGCCCTTCGTCCCCCGCCGGGCCGTGCACGTACTCCTCCACCAGCAGCGGCCCGCGCGGCAGCCGCCGCAGCACGGCGCGCGCCCCGCCCGCCGCCCGCAGCTGCGCGGGGGTGACCACCGTGGTGCCCGAACCCCCGACACCGTGCTCCGATTTGAGCACGCTGCTCTCGCCCGCCCCGGCCCGTGCGGTCAGCAGCCGGGCCGCCGACCACCGGGTGGCGGGCCGCCACTGCGCAGGGAGCAGAATGGCGGGGTGTCCGCCCCCGGCCAGGATCCGGCCGAACAGGCCGTGCGCCGCGGACTTCGACTCGTACCGCAGCTCCGCGGGCTCCCAGGGCCGCCCCGTCAGCCGCCCGAACGGCCCGGTCAGCCCCCACGGAACGAGCGGCAGCCCGGCCCCCGTCAGCCGCGCGGCGAGGGCCGGCCGCTCCCGTACGGCGTCCAGCAGCCCCGGGCCCCGCTCCACCAGGCCGTCGTACACCTCCACCCCGCTCCAGCCCAACTGGCGGCAGACCAGCTCGGTCCAGCCCCGCGACACCGCCCGCGGCAGCACCAGCGCTGCCGGGCAGGGGCTGTAGAAGGCGGCCAGACAGGCGTAGTGGTGCGCGGCCGCCTGCTCGCGGTCCAGGGAGGCATCGGCGAACTGGGCGTTGAACTCGGCCACGTTGCCCACGTGAACGGCCCGCCCGCCGCCCGTCCACTCCCGCGCCCAGGCGGCGAGCGGGGCGGGGGACACCTCGAACCTCGCCAGCCCCTCGGGGCCGCCCGGCGCGGCACGCGCCCCCATCGCCCGGTAGAAGCCGGCCGCATGCGGATCGGCATCGATCACCAGCCGGCGCACCCCCAGCTCCGCCGCCCGGCGCAGCGCGTCCCGGTACAGCAGCCGTCCCACGCCCCGACCGATGGCCGACGGCTCCACGAACAGCAGCCCCAGCGAGGCGAGCGGGGCGGCCCCGTCCAGGGAGGCGAGCCCGAGCACCGCCCCCTCGGGGTCCTCGGCCACCACGACCCGGCGGCCCGTCACGTCACCGGGCCGGATCCGCAGTTTCTCCGCGCAGGCGGCCAGGACCTCCGGCCCGTACCCCCAGTACGCCTTGGACCGCATCACCAGCCCGGTCAGGGCCTGCGCCTCGGCCGCCCGCGCGGCCCTGACCTTTACCAATTGCCGACCTCCCCATGGTCCGGGGCAGGGCCGTGCGATAGATTCGGCCTCCCCACGGCACATCATTTCCCACCCACGCGGAGACAGGCTTCTCAATGAGCGACATCATCAACGGACTTGGCCGCACCAGCGCCTTCGGCGCCCTCGGCCTGGTGCTGCTGATCCTCGGCATCGTCCTCGTGGACGTGCTGACGCCCGGGAAGCTGCCGAAGCAGATCTGGGAGGAGCGCAACCGCAACGCCGCCCTGCTGCTGAGCTCCGCGCTCCTGGGCATCGGCGGCATCGTCTTCACCTCGATCTGGACCACCTACCAGGACTTCGGCAAGGGTCTGCTGTCGACCGCGGCCTTCGGCGTGCTCGGCCTGGTCCTGATGGCGGTGGCGTTCCTGGTGCTCGACCTGGTGACCCCGGGCAAGCTCGGAGCCATCGTCGTCGACCCCGAGCCCCACCCCGCGGTCTGGGTCACCGCCTCCTGCAACCTCGCCGTGGCGGCGATCGTGGCCGCCTCGATCGCCTGACGGGCCCGCACCCGACGCGACGAGAGCGCCGCTCCCCACGGGGAGCGGCGCTCTCGTGGTCCTACGCCAGGCCCAGCGCGAACACCGCGAACCCCGCCGCCAGCAGCCCCGCGACCGTCCGTCGCACGGCCCCGTGCCCGCGCACCGCCCGCGAGGGACGCTCGAACCGGCGCGCGTACCGGGCGATGCCCACCAGCAGCACCGCGAACACCGGCATCCACGCCACCCGCGCCGCGATCCATCCCAGGCTGTCCGGTGCCGTCGTCAGCCCCGCCACGGCGCCCAGGAACGAACCGGGAACGGCCGCGGCCAGCATGGCCGTCTGGTGCCAGCACAGGATCGTCATCGCGCACAGGTTGACCACGACCACCGGCGCCCACAGGGCCGGCCGGGCCAGCAGCCTCGCGAGCCGGTCGCGCAGCAGGATCGCCGCGCCCGACTGGGCCGCAGCCAGGGCCAGTACGAGCAGCGACGGGGGGTGGGAGTTGGTCCGCTCCGCACCCGGCACGCCCACCATCGACGCCGGGTAGTGGAACACCACGAGCAGCACCGCGAACAGCAGCGTCCCGCCCACCAGCAGCAGCCGGCCGCCGCGCCGCCCGATCCGCCCCTCACCCCAGCTGACACCCAGCTGGTACGCGAACATCCAGCCCGGCAGGATGGCGAGCAGCGACACCCATCCCGGCACCGAGCCGGCGAGCGGGCCGTAGCGCAGAAAGTCCACCACCGCGACCGAGGCGAGCAGCGGAGCGGCCGCCCAGCCGCCGAGCCGGCCGGCCGCCCGCACGCAGTACGGCGTCAGCGCGGTGATCACCACGTACACCCCGACGAACCACAGCGGCTGGATCACCAGCGTCGCCCCGGTCCGCAGCGTCACCTCCGGCACCCCGGCCGCGTACAACGCCGGCGCGGCCAGGGCCCACACCATCGTGACCCCGAGGACCGGCCGCCCCAGCCGGACGGTCCGCCCCTTCAGCCAGGTGCCCGCCGAGCCCGTGCGGCGCCGGAAGGAGAGCGCCGACGCGTAGCCGCCGACGAGGAAGAAGATGCCGAGCATCTGGAGCACCCAGCTCGCCGGGGCCAGGGCGCCGAAGGCGGAGAGGGGACTGGCGTTGTGCAGGCCGCCGCCGGGGTCGAGGGTGAACCCGCCGAGCAGCCAGTGGCCCGTCGGCACCGCCAGCAGGGCCAGGGCGCGCAGCCCGTCGATCGCGCGGTCGCGACCGGCGGGGGTCTGCCGGTCGATCCGCCCGGCGGCGGCGTGCAGCCGGGCGAGGGCACTCATCCGGCTCGCCGAAGTCGCCGGAGTCGCCGAAGTCGCCGGTTTCATCGGACTCGTCGGACACGTCGGAGTCATCGGAGCTCTCCCTTCGCGATCGCTGCGAACGCCGCCAGGGACCCGGTGCCGGGCGCGAAGTAGCCGGTGTGGCCGCGCACGTCGGCGGCGGGCACCCGGCGGGCGCCGAAGCCCGCGGAGGTGGGGTCGGCGCCGTGGCCGATTCCGGCGAACCGGACGTTCGGAACGTCGGCGATCCAGTCGGAGGGGCCGCGGGCCGCCCACACCCGGGCGCCGGTGCGCAGTCCGGCCGCGGTGTCGGCACGCATGCCGGGAGAGCCGAAGGCCACCAGGTCGGCGGCGTCCGTGTGCCGGGCCGCCAGCCCGCAGACCACCGAGCCGTAGCTGTGGCAGAACAGCACCGGGTCGGGTGCGCCGACCGCGTCCAGCCCGGCCGTGAATCGGGCCAGGCGGACCGCCCCCGCCTCGGCCAGCCGGCCGTCGGCCGCGTCCAGGCCCACCCCGACCGGGGTGGTGTACCCGACCCAGGCGATGACCGCCGTGGACGCGTCGGTCGCCGCGCGCAGCGCCCTGGCCATCCCGGCGGGTCCGGTGGCCGGTGTGCGCCGGGCGTCGTGGTGGGCGGCGTCGTTGTCGGCCCCCGGCACGATCACCGAGACGTGCGCCGGGTGCTCCAAGTCCCCGAACACCTCGGCGACCTGCCCGCGGCCGCGCGGGTCGAAGGCCAGGATCTGCCGGTCCGGCGCTCCGAGCGAGGCGTAGCGGGCCTCTCCCGTGGCGGCGATCGCGAGCCGGTTGGCCTCGTACCGCAGGGAGGGCGGAGCCCCGTCCAGGTTCCCCACCACGAGCGGGTGGGCCCGTACCAGCGCGAGACGCTCGGCCTCGTCGAGTCCGGCGAAGAACCGGGCCACCTCGTGAGGCGTCGCACGCGCCGGATCGGGCAGCGCCCGGCCGGACACCGTATCGGCCCGCCAGGGGCCAGTGCCGGGCGGCGGCCCCGTGACCGCCCGCTGGCTGTCGCCCGAGGCCCATCCCGCGGTCCCCCCGACGACGGCCACCGCCAGCGCGGCCGTGGCCAACGTCCTTCCGAAGCGGCGCATGCCCCTTCTCCTCTCCTCGTGACGAGGCAGAAGGTAGGAAGGAGGTAGCGGGCCGGACGTCGGACCGTGGAGCCAAACCGGATGTCATACCCCGGTAGGGGGTGGAGGAGAAGGCGAGGGGGAGTGGGGGAGGGAGCGGCGGCGGTCCGGCTCCTCAGGCGGAGTCGCCCGGCCGCACCACTCCCGCCTCGTACGCGAAGATCACCGCCTGCGCCCGGTCCCGCAGGCCGAGCTTGGCCAGCACCCGTCCGATGTGCGTCTTGACCGTCTGCTCCGCGAGCACCAGATGGCCCGCGATCTCCTGGTTCGACAGCCCGCGCGCGATGAGTTCCAGCACCTCGGACTCCCGCGGGGTGAGGCCGTTCAGCCGCAGGGCCGGGTCCTTGCGCGGCGCCGGGCGCTGCTGCACGAAGTCCGCGATCAGCCGCCGGGTCACCGAGGGAGCCAGCAGCGCCTCGCCCGACGCGACGACCCGGACCGCCGCGATCAGGTCGGCCGGCGGCGCGTCCTTCAGCAGGAACCCGGAGGCACCGGCGCGCAGCGCCTCATACACGTAGTCGTCGATGTCGAAGGTCGTCAGCATCAGCACCTTCGGCCGGTGCACCACCCCGGGCGGGGGATCCAGGATTTCCCGGGCGGCCGTCAGCCCGTCCATCTCCGGCATCCGCACGTCCATCAGCACCACGTCCGGGTGCGTGGCGCGGGAGACCTGCACCCCCTGCCGCCCGTCGGGCGCCTCGCCCACCACGTCGATGTCGGCCTGCGCCGACAGCAGCGCGGCGAACCCGGCCCGCACCATGGCCTGGTCGTCGACGATGATCACGCGGATGGTCAACGCCACTCCTCGCTGGGGGTGTTCAGGGGCAGTCGGGCGGCGACCCGGAAGCCGCCGTCGGGCAGCGGACCGGTGTCCAGCGTCCCGCCGGTCAACCGTACGCGCTCGCGCATCCCGACCAGACCGTGCCCCGTGCCCGAACTCTCCAGCGCCACGACCGCCTCCCGGGCCGGGCCGTTGACCACGAGCACCAGGACCTCGTCCTGGTCGACGGTCACCGAAACCCGCGTCGCGGCGCCGGGCGCGTGCCGGACCACGTTGGCGAGCGCCTCCTGCACGATCCGGTACGCCGACAGGTCCACCGCGGGCGGAGCCGCCCCGGCCGCGCCGGCGGCCAGGGACAACTCCACCGGCTGCCCCGCCCGTACGGTCGCCTCCACCAGCTGCTGGAGCCGGTCGATCCCGGGCTGCGGGGCCTTCTCGCCCTCGGCGCGCTCCGTACCGTCACCGCGGAGCACGGTCAGCAGGCGCCGCATCTCGCCCAGCGACTCCCGGGCACTGGCCGCGATCGCCGCGAACTCCTCCTGCACCGGCTGCGGCATGCCCGGCAGCCGGTACGGCGCGGAATCGGCCTGCACGGTGATCACCGACATGTGGTGGGCCACCACGTCGTGCAACTCCCGGGCGATCCGGGCCCGTTCCTCGAGCAGGGTCCGCCGGGCCCGCTCCGCCTCGCTGATGCTCTCCTGCTCGGCGATCCGCTGCTGCGCATCGCCCAGCCCGCGCAGCGCACCCGTCAGCGCCAGCACGACCCCGCCGAGCACGAACAGCAGCGCGGCGGTGTCCACGGAGCCCGCCGGCCGGAAGAAGCCCAGCACCGTGCCGACCGCGCCGGTCACCAGCCACACCCCGACGAGGGTCCGGATGGACTCGCGCAGTCCCAGGCAGGCCATCAGCAGCAGGTAGCCGACGATGGCCATCGGCGTCCACGGCCAGGCGTGCCCGGCCACCCGGTCGGCATGGACCAACAGCACCCCGCCGATCGTGTCGGCGAGCAGGACCAGCGCCCAGGCGTGCAGCGGCCGGGTCACGGCCAGCAGCAGCGGCACGGTCTGCGCCACCCCCAGCGCCCCCGACCAGCCGCCGCCGAGCCCGTAGTCGTTGGCGAGCACGGCGATGGTCACCGGCAGCAGGCTCACCACGAAGACGCCGGCGACGGCGAACGGCAGCAGCCGCTGCCAGGTCTTGGGCGCCTGCGCGAACAGGGGTTGCGCCGCCCGGGCGGGCGTGCGCAGCACCACGGCCAGCTGGGTCAGCGCCCCGGGCACCCTTGATGCGGGGGAGGACGAGGCGGCACGGACGCGTGCGCGGGTCCGGCCGACCAGCCGGAAGCGGGCTTTGTCGCTCATGATCGGGCAGCCTATGCGCAACGGGACCGGGGGATAGGCTGCTCGCCGGACGATCACGGAGGAGCGGTACGCATGGGTGGGGCAGCCGCTCTGGAGAAGCTGGTGCCGGTGCTGCTGGCCTTCGGCGGCGGGGTGCTGCTCGCCCGCCGCAAGGCCGTACCGGCCGAGGCCGCCAAGGCCTTCTCCGACTACGCCTTCCTCTTCGCCGTGCCCTGCTACCTGTTCGGCAACATCTACGCCGGCGACCTGGCGGCCCTGTTCGACTGGCGGGCGATCGGCGGCTACGCCGCGGCGGCCGCCCTCGCCGCGGCCGTGGTCTCGGTGGCGGCCGTGGCCCACGGGATCCGGGACCCCCGGGCCGTGGCCCTGCGCGTCATGGCGGGCGTCCAGGTGAACACCGCCTACTTCGCCGTCCCCGTCTTCATCACCGTGTTCGGGACGGCCGCCCCGATCTTCCCGATCCTGCTGTTCCAGGTGTGCGTCCTGTCCCTGGTCGTCATCTCCCTGATGGAGCTGGGCCGGGCGGGCCCCGGCGCGGGCGGCCCGGGACGGCGGCTGGCCCGGGCGCTCGGTGCCTCGCTCGCCACGCCGCTGGTGCTCGCCTGCAACGCGGGCATCGTGCTCAACCTGCTGTCCGTGCACGTTCCGGACGTGGTCCTGGACGCAGCCGCCTTCGTCGGCGACAGCGCCTCCCCGGTGGCCCTGTTCGCCCTGGGCCTCCACCTCGGCGGCGTCGGCCTGGACCTGCGGGGCACCACCCGCGAGGAGCTGGCCCTCATCGCCTTCAAGTGCGTCGCCTTCCCGGTGCTGACCTGGGCGGTGTGCGGGCCGCTGGTCGGGGTGCGGGGCGAGTGGCTCGCGTACCTCGTCCTGCTCGCCGCGATGCCCACCCCGCAGAACCTGTTCATCTTCGCCCAGCGCTACGACGTGGGCGTCGCCCTCTCCGCCTCGATAGTGATCAAAACCTCCCTGGCCACCCTCCTGCTCCTGCCCCTCTGGCTGCAGGCGGTCTCCCCCTGAGCGCCCCGCCCCCGCTGCCGGACACCGCCTCGTGCCCCCGCAGGGAACCGGCTCGTTGACCCGGCATGGAACTGCCGACCATCGCGGCGCCGGGCGTCGGGGAACGGGCCGACGCCGTGGCCGATGCCGCCTGCCACCTCTACGACACCGTCGCGCCCTGGCGGACCGGCGCGCCCGGCGGGTGGAGCCGGACCGCCGCCGAGGACGCCGCCGAGGCCATCGAGACCACCGCGCACGCCCTCGCGCACATCGACCCGGGGGCCGAAGTGGTCCTCGCGCCGGTCCACACCGCCCTCGCCGACCTGCGTCGCAGGCTCGGGCTGCCGCCCGCCGACCCGCTGATCGCCGCCGGACTCCCGGCGACCCCGCGCACGGTCGGCAACCCGCGCCGGACCCGCTGGGTCCGGGTGCTCACCCCGCCTTCGCCCCGGCAACCGCCTTCTCGTACAACTTCCTGATCTGCCTGCCGAAGTAGGAGCTGTACGAGGTGTCGGCGGTGTCCCCGCCGGTCTTCCAGCCGCCGATCACCCCGACCACGTCACCGGTTCCGGTCCGCGCGTCATAGCGGGCCAGGAAGGGCCCGCCGCTGGTCCCGCCGGGATAGCCGGTGCAGGCGATCCGCAGGAACGAGCCCGGGATCCGCGCGTCCCTGCTGGTGAACTTCACCGTCCGGTTGACGCACACGCGCGGGCGCGCCGCCGAGGCCGGGTGGCCGATCAGGGTGACCTGCCGATGGGCGTAACCGGCGCCGGTGACCAGGCGGTTGCCGCCGACCACGTCCTGCACCGGGCGGCCGCGGGAGTCCGGGCCCACTTGCGCGAAGGCCACGTCGAGGGTGGCCGCCCGGTCGGGGCCCTGGGACCGGTAGCGCGGATCGATCCAGATCCGGGAGCGGCCGGCCGCGTCGCGGACCACCGGGAACATCCCGTACGGCTGCGGTCGGGCGCGCGTGTACCGCGGTACGAAGGCCACCTGCCGGGTGTCGGAGCCGGTCAGGCAGTGTGCCGCGCTGAGCACCAGGTTGCGGCCGGGGGAGGCGACCACGCTGGCGGTGCAGAAGTACGAGCCGCCGCCCTTGACCAGGAACAGCCGGCCGGCGACGGGGACACCGTCGAAGTCCTGCCCCACGCCGGGACTGGTGGCGGGAAGGCGGACCGCCGCGGGGGCGGGCCGGGCGGACGGTACGGCCGGGGCCGGAACGGGGGCCGGAACCGGGGCCGGGGTCGGCGCGGTGACCGCGGGCGCCGCCGGGTCCCCACTCGGCACGGGGGTCGGTGCAGCGGGGGAGGGGGATCCGGCGGGCCCGGGAGTCGGGGCCGGCTCGGGCTCGGGCGGGGGCAGCGGCCGGGCCCACGGCAGCGGCGGTGGAGCAGGCCACGGGTCCGGATCCGCTGCCGCAGCCGGACCGGTTCCGGCAGCCGCGCCCGGGACGGGATCCGGCGGCAGCGCAGTCGCGGCGGCCATCCGCTCGGCGGTCCAGAAGGACTCCGCGGCCCGGGCGGTCCAGCGCCCGGCCGCCCCCGGAGCGGCGCTCCAGGCCTCGGCGGCGGGCGGTGGCCCCACGGCCGCCAGCAGGGCGGCCGCAGCCGCGGCCATGGTCAGCAGGCGTCGCATGCGCAGCTCCTAGACGGCTTGGGGAAAGCGGAACAACCGGTCGGGGTCGTAGGCACGGCGGACGTCTTCCAGCCGGGAGAGGTGGGGCCCGTAATAGGCCTCGCGCCAGCCGGCGAGCCGCGGATCGCTGTAGTTCTGGTACGCCCGGCCGCTCGCCCAGGGCCGCAGGTCCTGCCAGAGCCCGTCGAGCCAGGCCTGGTGCCGGGCCACATCGGCGCCCGTCGCGGAGCGCGGCCAGTAGGCGAGGTACTGGGCGAGGAAGGCGCTGTCGCGGTGGACGAAGGCGCTGTCGGCAGCGGCGATGCGGTTCAGGGCGCCCCCGCAGACCCCGTCGAACTGCACCACGGCGAGGCCGCCGGCAGGAACCGCGGAGCCGTACCGCCGCACGGCGGCCAGCACCGCGCCGATCGCCGCCTCCGGCAGCCCGGGGGCCGCCCAGAAGTCGGAGCGCGCCGCGTACGAGTCCCGGACCAGCAGGCCCTTCGGGTCCCGGCCGGGCAGGGTGCCCGGCAGCCGGCACTGCTCGGGGCTGCGCTCCAGACAGCCCGCGAGGGCCCGTGCGGTGTCCCCGTAGCTCCGTACGACGCTCCAGCCGTCCCGGACCGGCCGTCCGACCAGGTCCGACAGCCGGGTCAGCTGCCGTTCCAGTGCGGGTCCGCCGTCGAGGCACACCACCCGCACCGCCGGGGGCGCCGCCGCGGCTCCCGCCTCGACCGTGAACTCCACCTGGCTCCAGAACGGGTCCGGGAGCGCGGCCAGCCAGCCCTGCCAGCCGCGCAGCACCGCCGCCGAGTCGCCGGCCGGCCAGTGGAGTTCGGCGAAGGCGCAGTCGCCCGCCGGGTGCGTGGCGAACCGGAACTCGGTGACCACCCCGAAGTTGCCGCCCCCGCCGCCCCGCAGGGCCCAGAACAGCTCCGCGTCCCGGTCGGCGGACACCTCGCGCACGGCGCCGTCGGGGGTGACCACCCGGGCGGCGGTGAGCCGGTCGGAGGTGGTGCCGTAGGTCCGCGAGGACAGGCCCAGGCCGCCGCCGAGGGTGAGTCCGGCGATGCCGACCGACGGGCACAGTCCGGTCGGTACGGCGAGTCCCCGCCCCGCCAGGGCCGCGTTCACGTCGCCGAGCCGGGCCCCCGCGCCGATCCGTACGCCGTCCCCCTCCACGGCCACCGCGGCCATGGCGCCGACGTCGACGACCAGCCCGCCGGCACGGGTCGACCACCCGGCGTAGCCGTGCCCGCCGCTGCGGGCGACCACCGGCACGGGCGCGCGGCGGGCGAAGTCCAGGCAGACGGCCACGTCACCGGCGTGTGCGGGATAGGCCACCGCCGCCGGGGCCACGGAGTCGTACCGGGGCTGGAAAAGCTGCCGGGCCGCGGGGTACTCCGGGTCGGCCGGGAGCACCACCCGCCCGTCGATCCCGCGTGCGAGCGCGCCGTAGTCGGGGCCCCGGCCGGCCGCCCCGACCGAAGCGAGGACGGCCGCGGCCGCACTGCCCAGGACCTGGCGCCGACGGAGGCTCATGCCCCCTTCCTGCCACCGCCCGCACCGATCGGCGTGCAGGCGGGCCCCCACACACCGGGCTGCCCCCCGAACGGCCCACGGGCGGTCGGGGGGCAGCCGGGTCGGTGCCGGGCGGCGGGTTCCGGTCGGCCGGCGCCGGTCAGTCGGTGCCGAACTCCATGGCGGCGCGGTCGAGCATCTGCTCGTCGTCGCCCTCGGCCAGGCCGCGGGAGGCGATGACCTCGGCGCCGCCTTCCGGCATCGCGCCGATCAGCCCGGTCGAGGCGGCCTGCGCGGCGCCGATGAGCGTCTCGTGCGTGTTGCCGACGATGCCGAGAGCGGCGTACTGCTCCAGCTTGGCGCGGGAGTCGGCGATGTCGAGGTTGCGCATGGTGAGCTGGCCGATCCGGTCCACCGGGCCGAAGGCCGAGTCCTCGGTGCGCTCCATCGACAGCTTGTCCGGGTGGTAGCTGAAGGCCGGGCCCGTGGTGTCCAGGATCGAGTAGTCCTCGCCCCGCCGCAGCCGCAGGGTCACCTCGCCGGTGACCGCCGCGCCGACCCAGCGCTGGAGGGACTCGCGGATCATCAGCGCCTGCGGGTCCAGCCAGCGCCCCTCGTACATGAGGCGGCCGAGGCGCCGGCCCTCGTTGTGGTACTGCGCGAGGGTGTCCTCGTTGTGGATCGCGTTGACGAGGCGCTCGTACGCGGCGTGCAGCAGGGCCATGCCCGGCGCCTCGTAGATGCCGCGGCTCTTGGCCTCGATGATCCGGTTCTCGATCTGGTCCGACATGCCCAGGCCGTGGCGGCCGCCGATGGCGTTGGCCTCCATGACCAGCTCGACCGGGGAGGCGAACTCCTTGCCGTTGATCGTCACGGGGCGGCCCTGGTCGAAGCCGATCGTGACGTCCTCGGCGGCGATCTCGACCGAGGGGTCCCAGAACCGGACGCCCATGATCGGCTCGACGGTCTCGACGCCCGTGTCGAGGTGCTCCAGGGTCTTGGCCTCGTGGGTGGCGCCCCAGATGTTGGCGTCGGTGGAGTACGCCTTCTCGGTGCTGTCGCGGTAGGGGAGGTCGTGGGCGAGCAGCCACTCCGACATCTCCTTGCGGCCGCCGAGCTCGGTGACGAAGTCGGCGTCGAGCCACGGCTTGTAGATGCGCAGGTGCGGGTTGGCGAGCAGGCCGTAGCGGTAGAACCGCTCGATGTCGTTGCCCTTGAAGGTGGAGCCGTCGCCCCAGATCTGCACGTCGTCCTCGAGCATCGCCCGGACCAGCAGGGTGCCCGTGACGGCGCGGCCGAGCGGCGTGGTGTTGAAGTAGGCGCGGCCGCCGGACCGGATGTGGAACGCGCCGCACGTGAGCGCGGCCAGACCCTCCTCGACCAGCGCGGCGCGGCAGTCGACCAGGCGCGCGATCTCGGCGCCGTACGCCGTCGCGCGGCCGGGCACCGACGCGATGTCGGGCTCGTCGTACTGGCCGATGTCGGCGGTGTAGGTGCACGGGACGGCACCCTTGTCGCGCATCCACGCGACCGCGACGGAGGTGTCGAGGCCGCCGGAGAAGGCGATGCCGACGCGCTCGCCGGTGGGCAGGGAGGTGAGAACCTTAGACATAGGAAGAGTATGCGTCATCATGCATGTTCATGCAACGTGGTCGGATGTTCGGTATCCGCGCCCCATTCGGTATCCGCGCCCCAGGTGCGGCGGCCTGCTCCCGGCGGCATCGGCGCCGCGGCTCACCCCCCGGCGAGCGGATGGGGCAGCTGAGCCCATTGGTCGCCCGGCACGCCGGGGCTCAGCCGCATCAGGGTGAGCGCCTTGGTGGGCAGCGCGTGCGTCAGCAGGGCCTCCCTGTCGGCGGTGGCCGGCAGTCCGGCCGCCTCGGCGCCGGCGAAGGCCGTCGCGAAGGCCCGGGCCGAGCCGGCGGTCGCGCCCAGCGCCCCGGTCAGCAGGGAACCGAAGAGCTTGCGCCGCAGGGCGGCCACGTCGTCGGTGATCAGCCGCCCGGACAGCGGCGGCAGCGGCAGCCCGTGCTGCGCCAGCCGGGCCGGGCTGATCCGGATGTCGGCGAGATCTCGGTAGACCAGCCGCACCGGGGCGTCGGTGGCGGACAGGACGACCAGCAGGTTCTGGCCGTGGGCCTCCAGGGCCACGCCGAGTTCCAGCACGCGCAGGCACACCGAGAGGGCGAGGTGGGCGAACTCGGCCAGCCAGGCCGCCGAGCGGGCCGGGGGGAACCGGGCCAGCGCCGCCACCGGAAGCACCCGCTCGCCGGCGGCGGTGTCCGCGTACGCCTCCGGCGGCTCGCGCAGCACGGCTGCCAGGTCCGGGCTGTGCGCGGTGGCCGCGCCCAGCGTCCGGGTGACGTGCAGCCGGCCGTCGAGCCGCTCGGACAGGGCCTGGGCGAAGGCGGACACGGCCGCCGCCGTCTCGATCGAGTAGCCGGAGATGTCCCGTACGGAGGAGGTCAGCCGGGTGCTCAGGGCCGTCTTGACGTGCGCCCCGTCCGCCACAGGGGCGAGCGTCCGCAGCGCCATCAGCGGATGCGCCGCGACGCCGGACAAGCGCGGGCGCTCGCCGTCCAGTACGTGCTCCGCCTGCCACGGGTGGACCGGGACCAGGATCCGCCCCCCGTCCCGCAGCTCCGCCGGCCAGCCGCCCGTGACCAGGCACTCCTCGGCCCGTACGGCGACCAGCCCGAGCTCCACGACCGGCCGGTGCTCGGGCGCGTACGCCAGCTGCTCGGCCACCGTGAAACCGGGCCGGGAGCGGCAGTTCGGGTGGTACGGATGCCCGTCGACCACCCGCTGCTCCCACTCCCGGGTGGTCCGCGGGGCGGGGTCCTCCGTGCCAGCGGCCGGCTGTCCGGCCCGGGAGAGCGCGAGGGAGGCGGTGCTCCCGTCGAGCTCGGCGGCGAAATCCTCCCCGTGCGGCACGCCCAGAGCCGTCATCAGCCGCGCGGCCTGCCGGTGGGGCCTGCCGTCGAGCAGCACCTCCTGCACGTACGCCTCGGTGGCGTACGCGTCCGGCAGCGGGCCCTCCAGGCGACCGCCCCCGGCCAGCCGCAGCGCCAGGCCCCCGGAGCCCCGCTCCCGGCCCACCACCCACGGCAGCGGTTCGTAGGCCAGGGCCCGCCACAGCCGGGTCAGCACGGCGGCCCGTGCCCCGCCGAGCGCGCCGGTGTACGCCGGCTCGAGCGCGGGGCGCACCGCGGCCAGCTCGGCTGCGACGGCCTCTTCGGCAGGGGAGTCGGGAAAGTACATGCTGGAAGCTCCGCACATCGGGATATCGCTTTTCAGGATGATCACGTCATCATCGCGGATACTGATGATCACGGCCGGTGGACGCCTTCGCGAACCTCCGGCACACCGGACAGGACCGAATGGAACCCGTGGACTTCAACGCCGCCGCCGACGCCTACGCGGCCACCCCGCTCCTGAACTGCCTGCTCCGGGAGGCCGCCGAGCCGGCCGGGGGGCACGGCACGGGGGTCCACCGGCTCCGCGGCAGCGGCCGGCTGCTGCGGGTGCGGGGCGTCCGCCGGCCCGAGCGCCCCGAACTGCGCACGGCGGACGGCTGGCATCCGCTCAGCCACGCCGAGCTGGTCAAACTCACCTCCGACGAACTGGGCCGCTACACGGGCGTCCCGAACGACGAACTGCCGGTCGAGATCAACGACAGCCGGGACACCGTCGCCGCGCTGCTGGCGGCCCGCTCCGTCGCCCGGACCCCGGCCGACCCGTACCTCCTCTCCGAGCAGTCCCTGGTCATGGGCCACCCGCACCACCCCGCGCCCAAGGCCCGCGGCGGGGCCCCGGCCGGGAGCTGGCTGCCCTACGCGCCGGAGGCCCACGCCCGCTTCCCGCTGGTCTTCCTGGGGCTGCGCGAGGACCAGGCCGCCGAGGAGGGCGGGCCGGCCGCCGCCGCGGCGATCGACTCCCTCGCCGACGCCCTCGACGGGCCGCGCCCGCCCGCCGGATACCGGCTGCTGCCGGCCCACCCCTGGCAGCTGGACCTGGTCGGCTCCCGGCCGGCGGTCCGCGAGGCCTTCGCCGACGGGCGGCTGCTGCGGCTCGGCGAGAGCCGTCTGCCCGCCTGGCCCACCGCCTCGATCCGGACCCTGTACGTACCCGGGCCTCCGGCCGACGCGTTCGTGAAGTTCAGCCTCGACGTCCGGATCACCAACGACGTACGCCGGCTGTGGCGCCACGACCTGCTGAAGCTGCGCCGCACCGACGCCGCCGTCGAAGCCGGGTTCGCCGCGCTGCGCCGGGCGGGGTCGGGTGCGGCCTGGCTCGCCGACCGCGGCTACCGCACTGCGGGCTTCGCCTTCGAGGAGCTCGCCGTCCTGGTCCGCGACGGCTTCGGCGCCCGCGACGGGCGCGCCCGCACCGCGCCCGGGGCCACTCCGCTGCTGGCGGCCGCACTCGCCGAGGGCTACGCCGGAAGCCCGCTCGCGCGCACCGCCGACCCGGCGGGATGGTGGCGGGCGTACCTGCGCCACGTCGTGCCCCCGGTACTGGAGCTGTTCGCCCGCCACGGCATCGTGCTGGAGGCGCACCTCCAGAACACCCTGGTCGCGGTGGACGGGGCGGGCCTGCCGGTCCAGGCCCTCTTCCGCGACGCGGAGGGGGTCAAGCTCCTGCCCGACCTCGAGCGGGCGGCGGCCTGGCAGCGGCTGGTCTACTGCCTGGTCGTCAACCACCTGGCGGAGATGGCCGGGGCGCTCGCCGAGCGTCATCCGGACATCTCCCGGCTCGTGTGGCCGGCCGTACGGGAGGAGTTCCTGCGCTACGACGCCGAGCGCGGGCTCCCCGAGATCGGGGAGCTGCTCAGCGCGCCGACCCTGCCGGCCAAGACCAACCTGCTGCTGCGCTGGACCCGCGCGGACGGCGCGGACGCCCGCTACCTGCCGCTCGCGAACCCGCTGCGGGGGTAGGGAACCGGCCAAGGTGTGGGCGTTCCGTGACGTCCCCTCACTCAAAGGTATAGACCAATGCTAGGTTGGTCGGGCAGACCGCGCAGTCCTTGACCACCCGTCAGAGGAGAAGCCATGCCCTCCCCTTCGCGGGGCGGCGGCCCGGCCGCAAGCCCCAAGTACCAGCGGATCGCCGCAGCGCTACGGGACGAACTCCACCGCGCCGCGCACCTCCCCGGCGGCAGGCTGCCGTCCGAGCGCAGCCTGGCCGCCCGCTACCAGGTCAACCGTCAGACCATCAGGGCCGCGCTCCAGCACCTGCGCGAGGAGGGCCTCGTGGTCACCGGCCGCCGGGGCACGCGCGTCGCCGCCGCGGCTCCCGTACCCGGGGCGTCCGCGCCCGCACCGGACCGTGCGCCCGTACCGGTGGCCGCGCCGGAGCTGACCCCCGTACCGGTCCGTATGCAGAGCTGGCTGACGCTGGTCACCGTGCCGCCCTCGCTCGGCCGGCTGCTCGGCATCACCGGCGGCGAGCGCACCCTCGTCCACCACCGGCGCGAACGGGGCCCGGCGGGCGAGGCCGTGCGGCACGCGGTCACCTACCTCAGCCGGGAGGCCGTCGCGCAGAGCCCCGAGCTCGCCCGCTACCGCGACCGGCCGCCGGCGGTCCGCGACGAGGACCTGAGGCCCCTGCACCGCTGGCTGGAGCGGGCCGAGGCGACCGGCCGGGTCGCCGAGACCCTGACCCTGACCCGCACCGTCCGGCCGCCGGACGCCGCCCAGTCCTGCGGCCTGACCGTGCGCCGCACCCTGCACGACACCTCGGGCCGGCTGCTGACTATCACCGACCTGGCCTTTCCCACCTGGGACCGGCTGACCTTCCACCGCGACCACCGCCCCGTCGCCGGCTTCCGCGTCACGTAGAAGGGTCGAAGGCCGGGGCGATCCCGAGGAGCTCGCCGGCCTCCGCGTCGGCCGGATCCCGGGACGGGGCCGGGGCGGCCGGGTCGGCGGCGGCGCCGGTCAGCAGGGCGAGCAGGCCGGCCACCTGGACGCCCGCCTCGGCCGGGTGGCGGAAGACCGCGCCGGGGGAGATCTCGTACCGGTTGCGCCGCCCGTCGCGGACGCGCCGCAGGTACCCGTCGGTCTCCAGGTCGGTGACGATGGTCTGGACGGTGCGCTCGGTCAGTCCGCACACGGCGGCGACGTCCCTGAGCCGCACGGCCGGGTCCCGGGCGATGGTCACCAGAACGCGGGCGTGATTCGTCAGGAACGTCCAGTTGTTCCGCTGAGACATGCTCCCCATACCACCATGATGCGATGTGTGATTCACGTGACGCAAGACGTGAAACACATTTCCGGTAATTCTTGACGGGAGAGAAGAAGAGGTCCACCATCTACGGCAGTCAAGGTCCCGCGCCGCAAGCCGACCAGCCCAAGGAGCGAACCCCATGCCGGTCCCTGCCCCGTCCTCCCATACCGCCGCCGTCACGGACGGCGTCCCCGCCCCCACGGCCGCACCCGCCGCCGTCCCGAGCCCGCGCCGGAGCGCCGACTCCGCGGCCCTCAGCGCCGGCGTACCGCGGATCGACGATCCCCGGGAGATGGCCCCGGCGGACGCGAGGGAGCTCTCGAAGGTCTTCTTCCGGCGACTGCGCGCCCTGTCCGAGGGCACCCCGGAATACCAGTACGTCCGCAACACCCTCATTGAGATGAACGCCTCACTCGTCCAGTACGCCGTGCGCCGCTTCCGCAGCCGCGGGGAGGGCGGTGACATCGAGGACATCGTCCAGGTCGGCACCATCGGCCTGATCAAGGCCATCGACCGGTTCGACCCGGCCCGCGAGAACGAGTTCTCCACCCTCGCCATGCCGTACATCACGGGCGAGATCAAGCGGCACTTCCGCGACACGTCCTGGGCCGTCCGCGTCCCGCGCCGGCTCCAGGAGCTGCGCATCGACATCGCGAAGGCGAAGGAGACGCTGACGAGCGAGCTCGACCGGTCGCCCACGGTCGCGGATCTCGCCGAACGCCTCGACCTCTCGGAGGAAGAGGTGATCGAAGGGCTCTTCGCCGCCAACGCACACACCAGCGGCTCCCTGGACGCCCCGCAGGCCGCCCTGTCCGAGTACGGCGGCGGCCCGTCCGAGGGGCACACGCTCGCCGAGGTCATCGGCGAGGAGGAGCCGGCCATGGAACTGGTCGAGGACATCCAGACCCTGGCGCCGCTGCTGGAACGGCTGGGCGAGCGCGAACGCCGCATGCTGCGGATGCGCTTCGGCGAGGAGCTGACCCAGGCCCAGATCGGCGCCGAGCTCGGCATCTCGCAGATGCAGGTCTCGCGGCTGCTGAACCGGATCCTGGGGCACCTGCGCGACTCCATGCTCGAGGACGAGCCCGGGGCCGGGCAGCGGACCGCTGCCGTGAGGTAGATCACCTTTGCGTTTGCTCGGGTGAATGCCGGGAACGGGCGGGGCTGGAGCGGAACCATGTGCTCCGGCGCAGCCCGCCGGAGCGCGTGGCGCACGCGGGCAGATCCCGTCCCGCTCCACGGCCCGCCGGCCGGACCGGCGCGCGCCGTACCCGGTACGACCCGCGAGGTGTATGTGTCCACGCTCCAGGCCGAGCACGTCTACAAGGTGTTCGGCAGACACCCCGGCGACCAGGCGGCCGCGGTCCGCGCGCTGCGGGACGGCGCCGGCCGCGAGGAGCTGCGCGCCGGCGGCACGACGGCCGCGGTCATCGACGCCTCCTTCAGCGTCGAGCCCGGCCAGATCTTCGTGGTCATGGGTCTGTCGGGATCCGGCAAGTCCACGCTGCTGCGCATGCTCAACGGACTGCTGGAGCCCACCGCGGGACGCATCCTCTTCGACGGCGAGGACCTCACCGCGCTCGGGGCGCGCGAGCTGCGCCGGGTCCGCTCCACCAAGATCAGCATGGTCTTCCAGCACTTCGCACTGTTCCCGCACCGGGACGTCCTCGAGAACGCCGCGTACGGACTGGAGGTCCAGGGCGTCCCCCGGGCCGAGCGCGAACGCCGGGCCGCCGAGGCCCTGGCGCTGTGCGGTCTCGGCGGCTGGGAGAAGTCCTGGCCCGACGAGCTCTCCGGCGGCATGCAGCAGCGCGTGGGCCTGGCCCGCGCCCTGGCCACCGACGCCGACCTGCTGCTGATGGACGAGTCCTTCAGCGCCCTCGACCCGCTGATCCGCCGCGACATGCAGGACCAGCTCCTCGAACTGCAGCGGCGGCTGAAGAAGACCATCGTCTTCATCACCCACGACCTCAACGAGGCCATGCGCCTGGGTGACGGCATCGCCGTGATGCGCGACGGGCGCATCGTCCAGCAGGGCACCGCCGAGGACATCCTCATCCGGCCCGCCGACGACTACGTCGCCTCCTTCATCCAGGACGTGGACCGCTCGCGCGTGCTCACGGCCGACGCCGTCATGGACGAGCCCACCGGCGCGGGCGCCTGCGCCTGCCCGACCGTCCACGCCGACACCCCGCTCGCCGACCTGTGCGCCGTCAGCGCCCGCGTCCCGCACCCGGTCGCCGTGACCGGCGCGGACGGCGCGGTCATCGGCTCGGTTCCGCAGGACCGGCTCATCGCCTTCATCGGTGACGAACCGCGGCCCCCGATGGCCTGCGCGGAGGTGGCGGCCTGATGCCCCGTCTGCACCTCGGCGCCTGGGTCGACCGCGGCGTCGACTTCCTCCAGAGCCACCTGTCCTGGCTGTTCGACGCCATCAGCGCCGTCGTCACCGGCCTCTACGACGGCATCGACGCCGTCCTGTCCGCACCCGCCCCGCTGCTGTTCGCGGGCATCCTCGCCGTCGGCGCCTGGTGGCTGCGCGGGCTCCTCGCGGGCCTGCTGGCCTTCGCGGGCTTCGCCCTCGTCGACTCCGTGGGCCTGTGGTCCGAGGCCATGTCCACGCTGTCCCTGGTCCTGGTCGCCACCCTCGTCACGCTGCTGTTCGCCGTCCCGCTCGGCATAGGGGCCTCGCGCTCCGACCGGGTCAGCGCCGTCCTGCGGCCGGTCCTGGACTTCATGCAGACCATGCCGGCCATGGTCTACCTGATCCCCGGCATCATCTTCTTCGGGGTGGGCGTGGTGCCCGGCATCATCGCCACCATCATCTTCTCGCTGCCGCCGGGCGTGCGGATGACCGAGCTCGGCATCCGTCAGGTCGACCCGGACCTGGTGGAGGCCGCGGACGCCTTCGGTACCGCACCGCGCGACACCCTGGTCCGCGTCCAGCTGCCGCTCGCCCTGCCGAGCATCATGGCGGGCGTCAACCAGGTCATCATGCTCGGCCTGTCCATGGTCGTCATCGCGGGCATGGTCGGCGGCGGCGGTCTCGGCGGCGCCGTCTACCGGGCCATCGGCAACGTCGACATCGGCCTCGGGTTCGAGGCGGGCATCTCGATCGTGATCCTGGCCATGTACCTCGACCGGATGACCGGGGCGCTCGGCAGCCAGGTCTCCCCGCTCGGCCGGCGTGCCCTCGCCACGGTACGGTCCGCCGCCACCGGCGCGGCCCGCCTGTGGACCCACCGCCCCCAGCCCGCCCACGCCCTCACCGGGGCCGTCGTCCTCGCCCTCGTCGCCGCGGGCCTGGGCACCTTCGGCGGCCCGGCCGCCCAGGACGGACCGGCCGGCGCCGCGGACGTCGGCAAGGGCCGCACGCTCTCCGTCGGCTACATCCCGTGGGACGAGGGCATCGCCTCCACCTTCCTGTGGAAGGAGCTCCTGGAGCGGCGCGGCTTCAAGGTCGACACCCGCCAGCTGGAGGCCGGCGCGCTCTACACGGGCCTGGCCGGCGGCCAGCTGGACTTCCAGACCGACGCCTGGCTGCCCGTCACGCACGCCCAGTACTGGGAGAAGTACGGGAACGAGCTGGAGGACCTCGGCTCCTGGTACGGCCCCACCTCCCTGGAGCTGTCCGTGCCCTCGTACGTGAAGGACGTGCGCTCGCTGGCCGACCTCAAGGGCAAGTCCGCACGGTTCAAGGGCCGCATCATCGGCATCGAGCCGAGCGCGGGCGTCATGTCGATCCTGAAGGACAAGGTCCTCAAGGAGTACGGGCTGGAAGGCGAGTACCAGGTCGTCGACGGGTCGACCCCCGGCATGCTCGCCGAGCTCAAGCGGGCCTACGACAAGAAGGAGCCCGTCGTGACCGTGCTGTGGTCCCCGCACTGGGCGTACTCCACGTACGAGCTCACCAAGCTGGAGGACCCGAAGGGGGTCTGGGGCACGGGTGACGGCATCCACACCCTGGCCCGCAAGGGGTTCGCCGCCGACGAGCCCGACGTGGCGCGGTGGCTGAGCTCCTTCAAGCTCACCGAGCAGCAGCTGACCAGCCTGGAGGCCGAGATCCAAGGCACCGGCAAGGGCAAGGAGCAGCAGGCGGTCCGCGCCTGGCTGGCCGAGCACCCCGAGGTCGACGAGCTCGCCTGACCGCGTGCCCCGGGGTCCACGCCGTGTGGACTCCGGGGCGGCCGGGCGGTGAGCGGGCAGGGATGGGTGCGGTTGGTCCCAAGTGCCCCCAAGAGGACCGGAATCCTCCTGCGGACCTACCTCTGACCAGCCAGAACCCTGGACGATTCGCCCGTGCGGTCGAGGGCTCCTGCATGGCACAGTGCGATCAGTCCAACCGCACGACCAGGGAGCCTCCATGCGCGATCCGCACTGCACGCCGCTCGCGGCCGCACCCGAGTCCCCTCCGGAGCCCGCCCCGCTGCCCCGCTGTCCGGTGTGCGACGGTGCGCCGGAGCGCATTTCCTGGCGACAGCGGCGGGGCCGGCCGGTGGTGCTGGTCTTCGACCCCTGCGGCCACCGGTGGTCTTCCTCGGCCCCGCCGGTGCTGACGGTCACCGTCTGAGAGGCCTGCGGCTGCACCTTTCCTGCGCAAAGTTGCGCGGTAGGAAGAGATTTCGAGCATCATCCTTCAATGGGGCGCGGTCGAGCGCTATCTTGTCAGGCGCATGCCAAAGAGGTGTGTCCGCGATCCGGACCGCACGAGGAGCTGCCCCATGAGACTGCCAGGCATCCGCAGGACGAGGCCGGGGACGAGGCCGGGGACGAGGGCCGGGAGGAGGCTGGGGACGAGGGCCGGGGCCAGGGCCCACCACCCACCCCGCCTGCGGCGGATCCGGGCCGCCCTCTTGGCCGCCTCCCTCGCCGTCGCGGGTCTGGCCGCCGCCGGGCCGGTCGCCTCGCCCGCCGCCGCGGCCCCCGCCGGAGCCACCGCCACGGCCGGCAACGTCACCGGCTTCAGCCAGGCCGGCGCCACCTTTACCGTCACGGCCTCCAGCGGCGCCAAGGCCCGCGTGGTCGTCGCCCGGGCCGACATCTTCCGGCTCTGGCTCTCGCCCGACGGGTCCTTCACCAAAGACCCGGCCGGCACCGACCTCGCGCCGACCACCGACTTCGGCCCGGTCACGACGGGCTGGAGCGACGCGGGCACGTACTACCGGATCACCACCGGCGCCCTGTCCATCCGGGTCAACAAGTCCCCCCTCCGGTTCTCCGTCTACCGGGCCGACAACACCACACTCGTCTGGCAGGAGACCCAGCCCACCACGTGGACCGGCAGCCAGACCACCCAGTACCTGGCCAGGGGCGCGGACGAGCAGTTCTACGGGACCGGCCTGCGCCTGGGCGAATGGGCGCTGCGCGGCAAGACCGTGCCCGTCGCGGTCGACAACAAGTGGCGGGAGAACAACAACGCCAGCCCCGCCCCCTTCTACATGTCCACCAACGGCTACGGCGTCATGCGCAACACCTGGGCGCCGGGCTCATACGCCTTCAACGCGCCCACCGCACTGACCCACGACGAGAGCCGCTTCGACGCCTGGTACTTCACCGGCGACTCCCTCAAGTCCGTGCTCGACGCCTACACCGACGTCAGCGGCAAACCGTTCCTGGCACCGATGTGGGGCTTCGAACTGGGCAACGCCGACTGCTTCAACGCCTCCAACCCCGACTACCAGGGCGACCACGACCGTCTGCGCCACCAGACCACCCCGGACGTCGTCGGGTACGCGGCCGACGCCCGCGCCGCCGACATGCCCTCGGGCTGGTTCCTGCCCAACGACGGCTACGGCTGCGGCTACACCGCGCCCCTGAAGTCGACGGTGGACGCGCTCAAGGCCAAGGGCTTCCAGACCGGACTGTGGACCTCCACCGGACTCGGCTCCATCGCCGACGAGGTGGGAACGGCAGGCACCCGCGGCGTGAAGACGGACGTGGCCTGGATCGGCAGCGGCTACAAGTACGCCTTCGACGGGGTGCAGCAGGCCGTCGACGGGATCGAGAAGAACTCCGACGCCCGGCGCTACGTCTGGACCGTCGACGGCTGGGCCGGCACCCAGCGCAACGCCGTCGTGTGGACCGGTGACACCCACGGCACGTGGGACGACATGCGCTGGCACGTGCCCGCGATCGCCGGCGCGGGCCTGTCCGCCCTGAACTACGCCTCCGGCGACGTCGACGGCATCTTCGGCGGCAGCCCGAAGACCTACACCCGCGACCTCCAGTGGAAGGCCTTCACGCCCGCCTTCATGACCATGTCCGGCTGGGGCGCGACCAACCCGTCCGCCGGATACCAGGACAAGCAGCCCTGGCGCTTCGCGGAGCCCTACCTCTCCATCAACCGCAAGTACCTCCAGCTCAAGATGCGGCTGATGCCGTACCTCTACACGATGAGCAGGACCGCCCACGAGACCGGCGTGCCCAGCACCCGCGCGATGGTCCTGGAGTACCCCGACGACCCGGTGGCCCGCGGGAACCTCACCAGCGGCCAGTTCATGGCCGGTGACTCCCTCCTCGTCGCGCCCGTCGTCTCCGACACCTCCGTCCGCGACGGGATCTACCTCCCCGCCGGCACCTGGACGGACTACTGGACGGGCCGCACCTACGCGGGCCCGGGCTGGCTGAACGGCTACCAGGCCCCGCTCGACACGCTGCCGCTCTTCGTCAAGGGCGGCGCCGTCGTGCCGATGTGGCCGCAGATGAACCACACGGGCGAGAAGCCGGTCTCCACCCTCACCTACGACATCCACCCCCGCGGCGCCTCCTCCTTCAGCCTCTACGAGGACGACGGCCGCACCCGAGCCCACCAGTCCGGTGCCTTCGCCCGCCAGCAGGTCGACGTCACCGCCCCGGCCTCGGGAACCGGCACGGTCACCGTGTCCGTCGGGGCCCCCACCGGCAGCTACACCGGCAAGCCGGCCTCCCGGGGCTACGAGTTCACCCTCCACGTGGCCTCCGCGCCCACCGCCCTCACGGCGGACGGAGCCCCCCTGCCCCGCCTGACCTCCAAGGCGGCCTACGATGCGGCCGCCTCGGGCTGGTTCTTCGACCCGGCGGACCGCTCCGGAATCCTGTGGATCAAGACGGGTACGAAGTCGGGGGCGTTCAGCGTCTCGGCCGCGGGCACCACCGTCCCGGCGGCGGGCGCCCTGCCCTCCTCCAGCCCCATCGCCCAGTCGGGCTGGTCCCTGGTCTCGGCCGACAGCCAGGAGACCGCCGCCGAGAACGGCGCAGCCGTCAACGCCTTCGACGGCAACCCGGCCACGCTGTGGCACACCGCCTGGTCCTCCGGGAAGCCGGCCGCGCTCCCGCACGAGATCCAGCTCGACCTCGGTGCCCGCTACGCGGTGGACGGACTGGGCTACCTGCCCCGCCAGGACGGCGGGGTCAACGGCCGCATCGGCGACTACGAGGTCTACGTCTCCGACACCACCGCGGACTGGGGCCCACCCGTGGCGAGCGGCTCCTTCGCCGACACCGCGGCCCCCAAGACCGCCGCCCTGTCCGTGAAGAGCGGCCGCTACCTGCGGCTGAAAGCCCTCACCGAGGCCGGCGGACGCGGCCCCTGGACCAGTGCCGCGGAGATCACCCTCACCGGACGCCCGGCCCCGCTGCCCGCCGACGCCACGCTCGTCAACGCCGCGTCCGGCAGCTGTCTGGACCTGCCGCACAGCGACACCGCCCCGGGCACCGCACCCACCCTCTACACCTGCCACGGCGGACCGAACCAGCGCTGGACGCTACAGGGCGACGGCCGCCTCACCGGCCTCGCCGGAGTCTGCCTGGACGGGGCCGACCCCGCCCGGGTGACCATCCGGACCTGCGACGGAAGCGCCGGCCAGACCTGGCAGGCGGGCCCCCAGAGCACCCTGCGCACCGCCGGCCAGTGCCTCACCCCGGCCGGATCCGGCACCGCCAACGGCACCCTCCTCACCCGCGCCGCCTGCGACGGCGCGGCCGCCCAACGCTGGACCTTCACCCCCTGACCGCAGCCGTCAGCCGCCGAGCACGGCCTGGCACTCCCGCCAGGCCGGCTCGCTCAGCAGCCCGCGGAACCGGCCGAAGAGCGAGAGCAGTTCGGCGCCCCACCGCGAGCGGAAGGCGGGGTCGGTCCGCGCGAGGTCGAGCTCGTTGGCCGCCGACAGCTCGGCGAAGTCCCGGCGCAGCGCCAGGGCGGGGGAGTGGACGCGGCCGGTGAACCGGTCCCGGAAGGCCGCCTCCCCGTCGGCGAGCGTCGGATACGACGCCGTCCGGTCGCAGGAGGCGTAGAAGTAGACGATCCCCTCCGCCTCGGCGCCTATCACCGCGGTCAGTTCGGGCCGCCGCGAGAGCGGGAGCAGGGCGGTCGGGAAGCCGTCCGTGCCGTAGAACGCGTGGCACAGCCCCGCCTGCTGCAGCGCGGGGCGCGCTCCCCAGGAGGCGAGCAGGTGCCGTACCCGCTCCAGGTGGACGAGCAGGGTTCCGCCGGGATGGGGGATGCGTTCGGCGCCGAGGTCCCGCAGCCATGCGACGACGTCATCCGGCACGCGAGCCGTCCTTTCGAAGAGTGGTGGGTCGGCACCCGGCCCACCTCCGCACCAGGGGTCCGGACCCGGTGGCGCAGACGCGGGACGGGTTGCCGCCCGGGCCCTGCATCGATCTTGGTCCCGGCCGACACCCAAGTCAATCCTCCGATTTGCTCCCCGCATCCAAGCGATAGCTTGGATCTCATGACCCTCGACGACCTCCGCGTGTTCGTGGCCGTGTGCCGCGCCGGGAGCCTCAGCGCCGTGGCCCGCGACCTCGGCCGTACCCAGTCCGCCGTCAGCCAGCACGTCCGCCGCCTGGAGAAGCAGACCGGCGCGAGCCTGCTCGAGCGCCACGCCCGCGGCGTGGTGCCCACCGAGGCCGGCCGCATCCTGCAGGCGGCCGCTGCCGACGGCATCGCCGGCCTCGACGGCGCCCTGCGCCGCCTTGACGACCTCGTACGGGGAGACGGCGGCTCGGTGCGCGTCACCACCGGCGCGACCACCGTCCGGCACTTCATGTCCGAGGCCGTCGTCACCTTCCGGCGCCGCCACCCGGGTGTGAGCCTGGAGTTCCAGACCGAGAACTCCAGCCGCAGTTGCTTCGATGCCCTGGCGGCCGACGACCTCGACCTCGCCTGGATCACCGTCGGCGACCCGGTCCGCGGCATCGAGCAGCGTCCCGTCATGGAACTCCCCTGGGTGCTCGCCGTCGGTGCCGATGACCCCCTCGCCGCCCGGCCGAGCGTCGAGCTGGCCGACCTCTCCGGTATCCGCCACGTCCGGCTCCCGGAGAACTCCGCCTCCCGCGCCCGCCTCGACGCCGCCTTCGCCGAAGCCGGCGTCCGGGTGCGCTCCGACACCAGCGTGGCGGACTGGGACACCGCCCTGCTCCTCGCCGAACTGGGCCTGGGCCACGCCGTCGTCCCCGCGCTGCCCGGCTGGCGGGTCCCCGGCACCGACGGCCCCCTGCGCTTGGTCCCCATCCCCGGCCTGCCGCCCCTCGCCGTCGGCTGGGCGGTCCGCCGGTGGTCCGCCCTCGCCCCGCCGGCCCGCGCCTTCGCCGCCGAGGTGGCCCGCAGCTGCACCTCCCGCGCCGCCGCCCGCTGACCCCGAGCAGCGCAGCCCCCAGGGCCGAGTGGCCCCCGGAGGCTGCGCTTTCGGGTGACCCGGCTGCTCGGCGCCGGGCGCGCCGCCGCCGTGGTGCCCGACCATCTCAGGCGGCCGGTCATGACGTTCGCGTCGCTCCCCGGCCATGATCGGCCGAGGTGCTCCGGCACCCCGGCTCCGGGCCCGCCGCTGGGAGATCACGTGCACGTCCTGCTCGTCGCGAGCGCCTTCAACAGCCTCACCCAGCGCGTCCACGCCGAGCTGCGCGACCACGGCCACAGCGTGGCGGTCGAACTCGCCCTGCCCCACGTGCCCCTGGCCGCCGCCGTCCACCGGCACCGGCCCGACCTCGTCATCGCGCCCATGCTGCGCACCGCCCTGCCCGAGGAGATCTGGGCGGCGTACACCTGCCTGATCGTCCACCCGGGACCGGTCGGGGACCGCGGCCCCTCCTCGCTCGACTGGGCCCTGCACGAGGAGACCGCCCGATGGGGCGTCACCGTCCTGCAGGCCGAGGCGGAGATGGACGCCGGAGCCGTCTGGGCCCACGTCGCCTGCCCCGTGCCCCCGGTGGGCAAGAGCGACCTCTACCGCGGTGAGGTCGCCGACGCCGCCCTCGAGGCCGTCCTCCTCGCCGTACACCGCTTCGGCTCCGGCACGTACACCCCGCAGCCGCAGACCAGCGGCCACCCGCGCCCCGCGATGCGCCAGGAGCACCGCCGGATCGACTGGCAGAGCGACTCCACCGCCCGCGTCCTGCGCACCCTGCGCGCCGCCGACTCACAGCCCGGCGTACGGGACGAACTGCTCGGCGGCGAGTGGTTCCTGCACGGCGGCCACGCCGAGGACCACCTGCGCGGCCGCCCCGGGGAACTGCTCGCCACCCGCGCCGGCGCCATCTGCCGGGCCACCGCCGACGGCGCCGTGTGGATCCCCGAACTCCGCGCCCGCCGCACCCCCGGCGGCCCCGCCGCCCCGAAACTGCCCGCCACCGTGGCCCTCGCCGACCGGCTGCCCACCCTGCGCGAACACCCCGCCCCGCTGCACACCGACGCCCGCCGGCGCACCTGGTCCGACATCGGCTACCGGGAGGAGGGGCAGACCGGCTTCCTGTCCTTCACGTTCCCCGGCGGAGCGATGAGCACCGCCCACTGCCGGCGCCTGCTGAACGCCTACCGGATCGCCTGCGCCCGCCCCACCGGCGTCCTGGTCCTCGGCGGCGGCCGCGACTTCTTCTCCAACGGCATCCACCTGGGCGTCATCGAGGCGGCCGCGGACCCGGCCGAGGAGTCCTGGGCCAACATCAACGCCATGGACGACCTCGTCGAGGCCGTGCTCACCACCACCGACCGCCTGGTCGTCGCCGCCCTCGGCGGCAACGCCGCCGCCGGCGGGGCCATGCTCGCCCTCGCCGCCGACGAGGTCTGGTGCCGCTCCGGCGTGGTCCTCAACCCGCACTACCGCCTCATGGGGCTGCACGGCTCCGAGTACTGGACGTACACCCTGCCGCGCCGCGTCGGCACCGGCGTGGCCGAGCGCCTCACCACCGAGGCCCTGCCGCTGAGCGCTGAGGCCGCGCACCGGCTCGGGCTGGCCGACCGCACGGTGGCCTGCACGCCCCAGACCTTCGCCGGCGAGACGGCGCGGCTCGCGACCCGGCTGGCCGCCCTGCCCTCCACCGCCTCCCGGATCGCCGCCAAGAAGGCGCGGCGCGACCGCGACGAGGCGCAGCAGCCCCTGGCCGCCTACCGCGAGGCGGAGCTGGTCCTGATGCGGCAGACCTTCTTCGACCCGGACGCCCCCTACCACGCCCTGCGCCGGGCCTTCGTGCGCAAGGAGCCCGCGACGGCCACGCCGCCCCACCTCGCGCGCGCCGTGGCCGGCCGGCACACCGCCCCGCTGCCCTCCCGGCAGCGTCAGGTCACTGGACCGGCCGCGCATGACGAGGCATGCCGGGCTCCCGGCTGTTAGCAAGAAAGACGAGGCCGTCCGCCCGCCTCGCTCCGCACTCCGCCCCGAGCACCTCCCCGAGGAGGCATCCCCATGGATCCAGCGACGTCGACCACGGTTGAAGACCCCCCGATCCACATCCTCTGGATCAACGCGGGGCTGAGCTGCGACGGCGACTCCGTATCCCTGACGGCCGCCATGCAGCCCAGCATCGAGGAGATCGTGACGGGCACCCTGCCGGGGCTGCCCAAGATCGCGGTGCACTGGCCGCTGATCGACTTCGAATGCGGCCCGGTCGGTGGCGCGGACACGTTCATCGAGTGGTTCTTCAAGGGGGAGCGGGGCGAGATCGACCCGTTCGTGCTCGTCGTCGAGGGCTCCATCCCCAACGAGAGCATCAAGCCCGAGGGCTACTGGTGCGGCTTCGGCGACAACCCGGAGACCGGCCAGCCCATCACCACCAGCGAGTGGATCGACCGGCTGGCCCCCAAGGCCCTCGCCGTCGTCGCCATCGGCACCTGCGCCACGTACGGCGGCATCCACGCCATGGAGGGCAACCCCACCGGCGCCATGGGCGTGCCCGACTACCTGGGCTGGGACTGGACCTCGAAGGCCGGCATCCCGATCGTGTGCGTGCCCGGCTGCCCGATCCAGCCGGACAACTTCTCGGAGACCCTCACCTACCTGCTCTACCAGGCGGCCGGCGCGGCCCCGATGATCCCGCTCGACGACAAGCTGCGCCCCACCTGGCTGTTCGGCGCCACCGTCCACGAGGGCTGCGACCGGGCCGGCTACTACGAGCAGGGCCAGTTCGCGAAGACCTACGACTCGCCCCAGTGCCTGGTCAAGCTGGGCTGCTGGGGTCCCGTCGTCAAGTGCAACGTCCCCAAGCGCGGCTGGATGAACGGCATCGGCGGCTGCCCCAACGTCGGCGGCATCTGCATCGCCTGCACCATGCCGGGCTTCCCCGACAAGTTCATGCCGTTCATGGACGAACCCCCCGGCGCCAAGGTGTCGAGCAAGGCGAGCGGCGCGTACGGGGCCCTCGTGCGCCGACTCCGCTCGATGACCGCGCACACCGTGGACAAGGAGCCGAAGTGGCGTCGCTCCGGCGAGAAGCTGACGACGGGCTACCGCCCGCCCTGGTGACCGCCCCGCACGCCCCCACCCCCGTCACGAACTCCCCGCAGCACCGCAGCGAGAAGGGTCACGGCAGACACGATGGCACCGAAGACGAAGGCGGCCGGCGACGGCAGCGGCCTGGTGGAGATGGCCTGGGATCCGATCACTCGGATCGTCGGCAGCCTCGGCATCCACACGAAGATCGACTTCAAGCAGAAGCGCGTCGCGGAGTGCTACAGCACCTCGTCGGTCTTCCGCGGATACAGCGTCTTCATGCGCGGCAAGGACCCCCGCGACGCGCACTTCATCACCAGCCGCATCTGCGGGATCTGCGGCGACAACCACGCCACCTGCTCCGTCTACACGCAGAACATGGCCTACGGGGTGAAGCCGCCCCACCTCGCCGAGTGGATCATCAACCTGGGCGAGTCGGCGGAGTACATGTTCGACCACAACATCTTCCAGGAGAACCTGGTCGGGGTCGACTACTGCGAGAAGATGGTCCGCGAGACCAACCCCGGGGTCCTGGAACTCGCCGAGCGCACCGAGGCCCCGCACGCCGGTGACCACGGCTACAAGACCATCGCCGACATCATGCGCTCCCTCAACCCCATCGAGGGCGAGTTCTACCGCGAGGCCCTCCAGGTCAGCCGCTACACCCGCGAGATGTTCTGCCTGATGGAGGGCCGCCACGTGCACCCCTCCACCCTCTACCCGGGCGGCGTCGGCACCATCGCCTCCGTGCAGCTCTTCACCGACTACATGAGCCGCCTCATGCGGTACGTGGAGTTCATGAAGCGCGTCGTGCCGCTCCACGACGACCTCTTCGACTTCTTCTACGAGGCCCTGCCCGGGTACGAGGAGGTCGGCCGGCGCCGTGTGCTGCTCGGCTGCTGGGGCGCGCTCAACGACCCCGAGTACTGCGACTTCACGTACGCCAACATGACCGACTGGGGACGGAAGATGTTCGTCACCCCGGGCGTGGTCGTCGACGGCAAACTGGTGACCAACGACCTCACCGAGATCAACCTCGGCATCCGCATCCTCCTCGGCAGCTCCTACTACGACGACTGGGCGGGCCAGGAGCAGTTCGTCACCCACGACCCGCTCGGCAACCCGGTCGACCCGCGCCACCCCTGGAACCAGCACACCATCCCCGCCCCGCAGAAGCGGAACTTCGACGACAAGTACAGCTGGGTGATGTCGCCGCGCTGGTTCGACGGCAAGGACCACCTCGCGCTCGACACCGGCGGCGGCCCCATCGCCCGCCTGTGGTCCACGGCCCTGTCCGGGCTCGTCGACGTCGGCTACGTCCAGGCCACCGGGCACAGCGTGGTCATCAACCTGCCGCGCACCATGACCAAGCCCGAGACCCGCTTCGAGTGGAAGATCCCGAAGTGGAGCAACGCGCTGGAGCGCAACCGCGCCCGCACGTACTTCCAGGCCTACGCCGCCGCCATCGCCCTGCACTGCGCCGAGAAGGGTCTGGCCGAGGTCCGCGCCGGACGCACCCAGACGTGGGAGAAGTTCGAGGTGCCGGACGAGTCCATCGGCGTCGGCTTCACCGAGGCCGTACGGGGCGTGCTCTCGCACCACATGGTGATCCGCGACGGCAAGATCGCCAACTACCACCCCTACCCGCCGACCCCGTGGAACGCCAGCACCCGCGACACCTTCGGCACCCCCGGACCGTACGAGGACGCCGTCCAGAACACGCCCATCTTCGAGGAGAACCCCCCGGAGAACTTCAAGGGGATCGACATCATGCGGGCCGTACGCAGCTTCGACCCCTGTCTGCCGTGCGGCGTCCACATGTACGTGGGCGGCGGCAAGACGGTGAAGACCATGCACGTGCCCACCGGCCTGAGCGGACTGGGCGGATGAGCCCGGCCGTCGACGCCCGCGAGACGGGCCGCCGCGTCGAGGACGTGCTCGACCGGATCGCCGCCGGCGGCGACCGGGAGGCGTGCGCTGCCGCCGAGGAACTGGTGCGCGTCCTCATGGACTTCTACGGGGCGGGGCTCGCCCGGCTCGTCGGCGGGCTCGGCGAGGAGCCGCTGCGCCCGCTGCTCGACGACGAACTCGTCGCGAGCCTGCTGGCCCTGCACGACCTGCACCCCGAGGACGTGCACACCCGCATCTCCCGCGCCCTGGCCGCCGCCGGCGACCCGGCGCAGGTGCTCGGCTTCGACGAGAGCACCGGCGTGCTGCGGCTGCGCCCCGAGCCCGCGGGCTCCGGCTGCGGCTGTGGCGGCAGCGCCGGCGGCCCGGCGGGGCAGCGGGCCCTCGAGGACGCCCTGGGCTCCTTCGCCCCCGAGGTCACCCGGGTGGAGCGGGAGGAGGCGGCCCCGCAGCCCGCCCTGCTCCAGATCTCCACCCGCCCGCACGCCCCGGCGCGGGCACGGTGAGCGCTCACCCGGCCCGCCCGGGCACGCGGACGGCCCCACGGATCCCCGGGATCCCCGGGACCGCGGGGTCACCGCGCGGCCTGCGGCGGTTCGCGGGCCCGCGCCCGCCGCAGCCCGAAACCTGCGAACTGTGCGCGGCGGTGGTGCCCGAGGACGGCCACCGCCACCTCGTGGAGACCGAGAAGCGGGCCCTGGTCTGCGCCTGCACTGCCTGCGCCCTGCTGTTCGACCGGCCGGGCGCCGCCACCGGGCGCTACCGCGCCGTCCCCGACCGCTACCTCACCGACCCCGGCCACCCCCTCGACGAGGGAGCCTGGGAACTGCTCCAGATCCCCGTCGGCGTCGCCTTCTTCTTCCGCAACGCCGCCCTCGACCGCCTGGTCGCGCTGTACCCGAGCCCGGCCGGAGCCACCGAGAGCGAACTCGACCCGCAGACCTGGCAGACCGTGCTCGGCGGCGGCCGGCTGGCCGCACTGCTGGAACCCGACGTGGAAGCCCTCCTGCTGCGCCGCTCGGAGGGCCGCACCGCCTGCTACCTGGTACCCATCGACGTCTGCTACGAACTGGTGGGCCGAATGAGGCTGCTGTGGCAGGGCTTCGACGGCGGCGCCGAGGCCCGCGCCGCCCTCGACACCTTCTTCGAGCAGGTCGAACGCCGGGCCAAGGTCCCGGCCGACGGCGGCCAGGCGCGGCCGCGATGACCGACCTCGCCTTCACCTGCACCGGGGTGCGCGCCGACGCCTACGCCGCCGGCCCCACCCTCGTCTTCCGCCTGCGGATCACCGCTGCCGACGGGGCCCGGGTGCACGCCCTGGCCCTGCGCTGCCAGATCCGCATCGAACCGGCCCGGCGCGGCTACGGCCCCGCCGAGGCCGAGGGGCTGGCCGACTTGTTCGGCGAGCGCAGCCGCTGGGGCAGCACCCTGCAGCCCGTCCAGTTCGCCCAGGTCGCGCTGATGGTGCCCGGCTTCACCGGGGAGACCGAGACCGACCTGGTCGTCCCCTGCACCTACGACATGGACATCGCCGCGACCCGCTACTTCCACGCCCTGCAAGAGGGCGAGGCGCCGCTGCTGATGCTGTTCTCCGGCACCGCCTTCACCGGCGCGGGCGGCTTCCGCGTCGAGCCCGTGCCCTGGGACCGCGAAGCCTCCTACCGCCTGCCCGTACCCGTCTGGCGGGAGATGATCGAGCAGCACTTCCCGGGCTCCGGCTGGCTGCGGCTGCCCCGCGACACCATGGCGGAGCTGCTCGCCTACCGTTCGCGGCACGCCCTCGCCTCCTGGGAAGACACCGTGCGGGCCCTCCTCGACGCGGCCGCCCCGCCGCAAGCGCCGCCCCCGCCGCCCCCGCCCCTCCGGTTCGGCTCCGTACTGCCCCGTGCCACCGAGAGGACGGCGCCATGACCACCACGGCCGCACCGGACTCCCGCTTCGCCACCGCCCGGCAGGTGGCCGACGCGGTCCTCTTCGAGGGCTACGTGCTCTACCCGTACCGGGCCTCGGCGGCCAAGAACCGGCTGCGCTGGCAGTTCGGCGTACTGGTCCCGCCCGCATGGGGCGCGGCGCACGAGGAGCACGCGCACCTGCAGACCGAGATCCTCATGGAACCGAAGGGCGCCGCCCGGCTCGCCGTCGAGCTGCGCTTCCTGCACGCACAGCGCCGCACCGTCCAACGGGCCCTGGCCGACGGCACCTTCACGGACGTACCCGAACTGCACCTCGCGGACCGGGTCCTCGTCCCGTGGGACGAGGGGTCCGAGGAGCGGGTCGAACTCTCCGCCGACGTGGCCGAACTGGCGGGCGAGGGCGTCAGCCTCCCCTTCCGCCGCCCCGCCCGCGAGACCACGGAGCCCGTCCTCGACGCCGAGGGCCGCCCCGTCGGCCGCCTGGTGCGGCGCACCGAGGAGGTCGAGGGCGTCGTCCGGCTGCGCGCCACCGAACTCGGGGGCGCCTACCGGGTGTTCAAGCTCACCGCGATCGTGGAGAACACCAGCCCGTGGACCCCGCCGGAGGGAGCGGCCGACCGCGACGCGGCCCTGCCCCGCTCGCTGGTCGCCGCGCACCTCCTGCTCGGCCTCAGCGCCGGCTCCTTCCTGTCCATGACCGACCCGCCCGAGTGGGCCAGGGAAGCCGTCGCCTCCTGCGCCAACCGCCACACCTGGCCCGTACTGGCCGGCGAACCCGGCCGCGCCGACGTGGTCCTGTCCTCGCCGATCATCCTGGAGGACCACCCGGCCATCGCCCCCGAAAGCGCCGGCGCCATGTACGACGCCACCGAGATCGACGAGATCCTCGCCCTGCGCACGGCGGCCCTCACCGACCGGGAGAAGCGCGAGGCACGCGGTACGGACGCCCGCGCCGCCGCCGTGATCGACCTGGCCGACACCATGCCGCCCGAGGTCCTGGAGCGGCTGCACGGAGCGGTGCGCGCCCTGCGCGAGATCACGGACCCGGGGGGCGGGCCCCCGGACCTGCCCGAAACCCTCCCCGAACTCCCGGACCAGGGGACGGTGTTCCGGCCCGATACCCCGTGGTGGGACCCGGCCCGGGAGGACACCGCCGACCCGGCACGCGACCGGATCGTCATCGACGGCGTCCACGTGGGCGTGGGCAGCCGCGTCCTGCTCCGCCCGGGCCTGCGCCGCACCGACGCGCAGGACCTGTTCCTCCAGGGCATGGCCGCCCGGGTCGAGGCGGTGCTGCACGACGTGGACGGCGGGGTCCACCTCGCCGTGACCGTCGAGGGCGATCCGGGCGCGGACATCCGGCGTGAACAGGGCCGCTTCCTCTACTTCCAGCCCGACGAGGTCACCCCCCTGGAGGACGCGTGAGCGGCAGGACGCTCGTCGCCGGCATCGGCAACGTCTTCCTCGGCGACGACGGCTTCGGCGTCGAGACCGTGCGGGCCCTGTCCGCGCACGAACTGCCCGACGGGGTGGAGGTGGTGGACTTCGGTGTACGCGGAGTGCACCTGGCCTACCAGCTCCTCGACGGCTACGACACGCTCGTGCTGGTCGACGCCACCGCACGCGGCGGCGAGCCCGGCACGCTCTACGTCATCGAGCCGGACGGGGGCGCCGGGCCCGGCGGCGCCGTCCTGGACGGCCACCACATGTCCCCCGACGCCGTCCTCGCCCTGCTGGACACGCTGTGCGCCGGCACCGGGACCGCTCCGCCCCGCCGCACCCTGGTCGTCGGCTGCGAACCGGCCTCGGTTGAGGAGGGCATCGGCCTGAGCCCACCCGTGGCGGCGGCCGTACCGCAGGCCGCCCGCATGGTGCTGGACCTGCTCCACGACGAGACCGCCACGCCTTCCCGCGCACTGAGGAGAACCCCATGAAGAAGGCCGTCATCTGCGGGACCGCCACCGCCGCACTGGTCGCCGTACTGCTGGGGGTCTTCCCCGACGTCAGGCGCTACCTGCGGATGGTCAGGATGTAGGACCGCGACGCGTCCGCCCCGGCGCCCGAATGGCGTACGGGGCGCGTCGCGCGTCGGCGTGCCCGCCCGCCCCGCCTCCGTCCTGCCGGTGTAATGAGCCCCGGCAGGACGGAGTCCGATGCACGAGATGTCGATCGCCATGGCCGTCGTCGGCCAGGTGGAGGAAGCGGCCGGGGCCGGCGGCGCCGGCGCCGTGACGACCGTACGGCTCGAGGTGGGGGAACTGGCGGGGGTGGTTCCCGACGCCCTGGCCTTCTGTTTCGAACTGGCCTGCGCCGGAACCGTACTGGAAGGCGCCGCTCTCGTCACCGAGACGGTGGCCGCCCGCGCCCGGTGCGGCTCCTGCGGGCACGCATGGCCGACGGGCATGCCCCCCGAACTGTGCTGCCCCGGCTGCGCGCGGGCCACCGACGTCGAACTGCTCACGGGCCGCGAGCTGCGGATCCTCACCGTGGAATGGGACGACGGACCCGCCGGCCCCGCCCCCGCCGCCGCCCGTCCCCGCGAACCGATCTCCGAGGAGGCCTGAACCATGTGCCGAGTGGTCGATCTACGGCAGGCGGTACTCGCCAAGAACGACGAGGCGGCGCAGACCCTGCGCGCCGAACTCACCGCACGGGGAACCGTGGTCGTCAACCTGCTCTCCAGCCCGGGCAGCGGGAAGACGGAGCTGCTGGAGCGCGAGCTGCTCCTCGCCGGGGAGCGGGGGGTGCCGGTGGCCGCGCTGACCGCCGACCTCGCCACCGAGAACGACGCACGGCGGCTGGCCCGTTCCGGAGCACCGGTCAAGCAGGTGCTCACCGACGGGCTGTGTCACCTGGAGGCCGGGATGCTGGGCCGGCACCTGGACGGATGGCTGTCCGAGGACACCCGGATCCTGTTCGTGGAGAACGTGGGCAACCTGGTCTGCCCGGCCTCCTACGACCTCGGGGAGACCCTGCGCGTGGTGCTCGCCTCGGTCACCGAGGGCGAGGACAAGCCGCTGAAGTACCCGACCGCCTTCGGGCTGGCGCAACTGGTGGTGGTGACCAAGACGGACATCGCGCAGGCCGTCGCGTTCGACGAGGCGGCCTTCCGCGCCAACGTGCAGCGGGTCAACCCCGGTGTGGAGGTGGCCCTGACGTCCGCCCGCACGGGCGAGGGCGTGGGCGTGCTGCTCGAACGGGCGCTGGCGGTCGGCGCGGGCACCGCGACGCACACGCCGGTCATGGCGGGACGGTCCCACGGTGACGGCCACGGACACGGGCACGGCGACGGGCACGGACCCGGGCACGGGCACGGGCATGGCCACGGGCCCGACCACGACCACGGACAGGATCACGCTCCTGCGGCCCCGCACGCCGTGGTGCAGTCGCGCTGATGGAGGCCGTCGAGCGGCGCCGGATCCTCGTCCGGGGCGTGGTGCAGGGCGTCGGTTTCCGGCCGTACGTGTACACCCGCGCCACCGGCCTCGGCCTCGCCGGGCACGTCACCAACACCCCCGAGGGCGTCGTGGCGGAGGTCGAGGGCGCACCGGCCGCCGTCACCGAGTTCTGCGACCGGCTCGCGGCCGACGCGCCCCCGCTGGCGGTGGTGGACGCGGTCGACCACCGCCGGGTGCCCGTCGCGGGCGGCACCGGGTTCACCATCGTCCCCTCCCGGACCGGCGGCCCCGCCCGCACCCTGGTCCCACCGGACGTGGCCACCTGCGCGGACTGTCTCGCCGAGCTGGCGGACCCGGGCGACCGCCGCCACCGGCACCCCTTCATCACCTGCACGCACTGCGGACCGCGGTTCACCATCGTCACCGGGCTGCCCTACGACCGCGCCCACACCACGATGGCCGGTTTTCCGATGTGCCCCGACTGTGCCGGCGAGTACGCCGACCCCGCAGACCGCCGCTTCCACGCACAGCCCGTCGCCTGCCCCGCCTGCGGACCCCGGCTGCGGCTGCTGGCCGGGCACCCTCCCCACGAGCCGACCGGTGAGGACCCGATCGCCGAGGCCCGCAGGCTCCTGGCCGCCGGAGCGATCGTCGCCGTCAAGGGGATCGGCGGCTACCACCTCGCCTGCGACGCGGCCCACCCCGCAGCCGTGGCCGAACTGCGCCGCCGCAAGGCCCGCGGGGACAAGCCGTTCGCCCTGATGGCCCGCGACCTCGCCGACCTCGAACACCTCGTCCACATCGGGCCCGAGGAGCGCACCCTGCTCACCGGGGCGGCCCGGCCGATCGTGCTGCTGCGCCGCCGCCGCGCCTTCGGGTCGGCCGTCGAGGCCGACGCGGTGGCCGACGGGGTCGCCCCGCGCTGCCCCGACCTCGGCGCGATGCTCCCGTACACGCCCGTCCACCACCTGCTGCTCGGCCTGCCCGGCGATCCGCCGGGCCCCCGGCTGCTCGTCATGACCAGCGGAAACCTCTCCGGAGAGCCCATCGTCACCCGGGACGACGAGGCCCTGGAGCGGCTCGCCGGGCTGGCCGACGCCTGGCTCACCCACGACCGGCCGATCCACGTGCCCTGCGACGACTCGGTGGTGCGCGTCTGCGACGGCGAGCCGTTGACCGTACGGCGCTCGCGCGGCTACGCCCCGCTGCCCGTGGCGCTCCCGCTGCCGGTCCCCGCCGTCCTCGCCGCCGGGGGAGACCTGAAGAACACCTTCTGCCTCGGCGAAGGACGGCTGGCCTGGCTGTCCGCGCACATCGGCGACATGGACGACCTCGCCACCCAGTACGCCTGCGAACGCGCCCAGCGGCAGCTGGAGGCCGTCACCGGCGTCACCCCCGCCCTGCTCGCGGCCGACCTCCACCCCGGCTACCGCTCAGGGCAGCGGGCCGGGCGCGCCGCGGCCGGCCGGCCGCTGGTCCGCGTCCAGCACCACCACGCCCACATCGCCTCCGCGATGGCCGAACACGGCCTGGACGGCGCCCGCAGGGTGATCGGCGTCGCCTTCGACGGCACCGGCTACGGCGACGACGGCGCCGTGTGGGGCGGCGAGTTCCTCCTCGCCGACTACGCCGGGTACACGCGCTTCGCCCACCTCGCCTACGTCCCGCTGCCGGGCGGCGACGCGGCCGTGCACCGCCCCTACCGCATGGCCCTGTCCCAGCTACGGGCCGCGGGCATCGAATGGGCCCCGGACCTGCCCTGTGTCGCGGCCTGTCCGCCCGACGAACTGCGCGTATTGCGCGCCCAGTTGGAGCGCAACCTGAACTGCGCCCCGACCTCCAGCATGGGCCGCCTCTTCGACGCGGTCTCCTCCCTGGCGGGGGTCTGCCACCGCTCCGGGTACGAGGCGCAGGCCGCGATCGAGCTGGAGTCCGCGGCGCTCACCGACCTCGCCGACGCCGGATCCGGGCCGGGCTACGCCTTCGCCCTGCGCCCGCCCCCGGACGGCGCCGACGGGCCGGTGACCGCCGATCCGGCGCCCCTGCTGGCCGCCGTCGCAGCCGACGTGCGGGCGGGTACGGATCCGGCCCGGATCGCCGCCCGGTTCCACACCGCGGTGGCCGAGCTCGTCGGGGCGCTGTGCGCCCTGGCCCGCGAACGGCACGGCCTGGACACCGTCGCCCTGACCGGCGGGGTCTTCGCCAACACCCTGCTCTCCTCGGCCTGCGCCCGGATCCTGCGCGAGCGGGACTTCACCGTCCTGCGCCACCTGCGGGTCCCGCCCAACGACGGCGGCCTGTCGCTGGGCCAGCTCATGGTGGCCGCAGCGGTCCACGCCACGGACACCACCTCTAGCTAAGGAGAAGCCCATGTGCCTTGCGGTACCCGGCCGAGTGCTCGACATCGGGGAGAGGGACGGAACCCGCATGGCGACCGTCGACTTCGGCGGTGTGCAGAAGGAGGTGTGCCTGGAGTACCTGCCGGACCTCCGAGTCGGCGAGTACGCCATCGTCCACGTGGGGTTCGCCCTCCAGCGTCTCGACGAGGAATCGGCCAGGCAGACCCTCGAACTCTTCGAGCAGCTCGGCATGTTGCAGGAGGAGTTCGGCGACCCGTGGGAACAGGCCGCGGCGGCGGGCGGCTCCCCGTGGCCCTTCACCGACGACCCGGACGAAGCCGCAGCGCAGGAGGAAGCCCGCAAGTGAAGTACATCGACGAGTTCCAGGACCCCGAGCTCGCCCGCAAGCTGCTCGACGACATCCACGCCACCGTGACGCGCCCCTGGGCCCTGATGGAGGTGTGCGGCGGCCAGACGCACACCATCATCCGGCACGGCATCGACCAACTCCTGCCGGACCAGGTGGAGTTGATCCACGGCCCGGGCTGCCCGGTGTGCGTCACCCCGCTCGAGGTCATCGACAAGGCCCTGGAGATCGCCTCCCGGCCGGACGTGATCTTCTGCTCCTTCGGCGACATGCTGCGCGTGCCGGGCACCGGCCGCGACCTGTTCCAGGTGCGCAGTGAGGGGGGCGACGTACGGGTCGTCTACTCCCCGCTCGACGCGCTGCGCATCGCGCAGGAGAACCCGGGCCGCGAGGTGGTCTTCTTCGGCATCGGCTTCGAGACCACGGCGCCACCCAATGCCATGACGGTGTACCAGGCCAGGAAGCTGGGCATCCCGAACTTCAGCCTGCTGGTCTCCCATGTCCGCGTCCCCCCGGCCATCGAGGCGATCATGCAGTCGCCGAGCTGCCGGGTCCAGGGCTTCCTCGCGGCCGGGCACGTGTGCAGTGTCATGGGCATGGGGGAGTACCCGGAGCTGGCGGCCCGCCACCGGGTCCCGATCGTCGTGACCGGATTCGAGCCGCTGGACATCCTCGAAGGCGTACGGCGGGCCGTACGGCAGCTGGAGCGCGGCGAGCACACCGTCGACAACGCCTACGCGCGCGCCGTGCGCCCGGAGGGGAACCCGGCCGCCCTCGCGATGCTGGAGGACGTCTTCGAGGTCACCGACCGGGCCTGGCGCGGGATCGGCGTCATCCCCGACAGCGGCTGGCGGCTGTCGCCCCGCTACCGGGAGTACGACGCGGAGCACCGCTTCTCGGTGACCGGCATCAACACCCGGGAGCCCGCCGAGTGCCGCAGCGGCGAAGTGCTCCAGGGGCTGCTCAAGCCGCACGAGTGCGAGTCCTTCGGCACCCTGTGCACCCCGCGCAGCCCGCTCGGCGCCACGATGGTGTCGAGCGAGGGCGCGTGCGCCGCGTACTACCTGTACCGCCGGCTGGAGCTCGCTCCCGCCCGGACCGCCGTTTCGCCGGAGGCGAGCCCCGTTGCCTGAGACCGCACAGACCGAGACCGCACAGACCGAGTCCGCACAGACCGAGACCGCTCGGGCCGAGGCCGCGCGGACCGGTGCCGCACGGGCCGTGGCTCCGCTCGACATCACCGGCTGGACCTGCCCGGCCCCCCTGCGCGACCGTCCCCGCGTGGTGATGGGTCACGGCGGGGGCGGGGCCCTGTCGGCCGAACTGGTCCAGCACCTCTTCGCCCCCGCCTTCGGCGGCGAGGTCCTGGCCCAGCTGGGGGACTCCGCCGCCCTGTCCCTGGGCGGGGTCCGGCTGGCCTTCTCCACCGACTCGTACGTCGTACGGCCGCTGTTCTTCCCGGGCGGCAGCATCGGCGACCTGGCGGTCAACGGCACGGTCAACGACCTGGCCATGAGCGGGGCCCAAGCCGCCTACCTCTCCTGCGGGTTCATCCTCGAAGAGGGTGTCGAGGTGTCCGTCGTGGCGCGGGTGGCCGAGGCGCTCGGCGCCGCCGCGCGGGCCGCGGGCGTGGAGGTGGCCACCGGCGACACCAAGGTCGTCGAGGCGGGACACGGCGACGGCGTCTACGTCAACACCGCGGGCATCGGCCTGATCCCCGACGGGGTGGACCTGCGCCCCCAGCGGGTCGTTCCCGGCGACGTGGTGATCGTCAGCGGCGAGATCGGCCTGCACGGCGTGGCCATCCTGAGCGTCCGGGACGGGCTGGAGTTCGGCGTGGACGTCGAGAGCGACTGCGCGGCCCTGGGCGGACTCGTCGGGGCCATGCTCGCCGTCACCCCCGACCTCCACGTCCTGCGCGACCCCACGCGGGGTGGTCTGGCGGCGTCCCTCAACGAGATCGCGGCCGCCTCCGGTACCGGCGTCGTCATCCAGGAGGGCCGCGTGCCGGTCCCGGACGCCGTCGCCAACGCGTGCGCGATCCTCGGCCTCGACCCGCTGTACGTGGCCAACGAGGGCAAGCTGGTCGCCTTCGTCCCGCGGCGGCACGCGGACGCCGTGCTCGACGCCATGCGCGCCCACCCGCTGGGCCGCCGCGCGGCGGTGATCGGCGAGGCGGTCGAGGCCCACCCCGGTCTGGTCGTGGCCCGCACGGGCCTCGGCGGCACCCGGGTGGTGGACCTGCCCATCGGAGAGCAACTGCCGCGCATCTGCTGACGCGGGCCGGGCAGGAGATGATGGAAGCGGAGGGCCGTTTCTGCGAGGGCTGGACGAGCGCGGAGGAGGTGTGCGTGCCATGACGGAACACGACGGCGGCCCGTCGGCGCGGAATCTGGAGGAAGGCCGACTGCTCAAGGAGCTGGAGGCCATCCACCGCACGCGCCACGAGACCCTGCTGCACGGGTCGGACGACGCACTGGTCACCCACACGCAGCGGATGAACGAGCTGGAGCACGAGTACGTACGCCGCCACCCGCAGCGGGCCCAGACGCCGGGCCGCACCCGCTCGGGCGCCCGGGCGCGTAGCGGGGAGGGCCCGGAGTAGCGCGTTCCGGTCCGCGGTGGGCCGTGGGGCGGGGGCCGGGCCCGGTCCTCGCGCGCGCAGCGCATGCGCGGGCTCAGTCCTTGCGCGTGTAGCGCATGCGCGCCCACAGCGGCAGGGCGAACCAGCACAGCAGGTACCACCCCAGCACGCCGGCCACCAGCCAGGGCACGAAGGCGTCGTCCGTGGCCACGCGCAACACCAGGAAGAGCGCGGCGGTGAGGGTGGCCAGCAGCAGGACGATGCCCGCGAAGGTGAGCCGTGAGGCCCAGACGACGGCCTGGGGTTTGATCCGGCGCCCCGAGACGATGCGGTGGAAGGCGACCGGTCCGATGAGCGCGCCGGTCGACAGGGACCCCAGGACGACGGTCACGATGTAGATCGTCTTGTCGGTCTGGGGCAGGCCCTGGAAGTGGGGGGTGAACACGACGGTCAGCAGGAAGCCGAAGAGGATCTGCACGCCCGTCTGGGCGACCCGGATCTCCTGCACCAGCTCCTGCCACCGCCGGTCCGCGCGCTCTTCCTCGGTTTCGTTGCGGCCGTGACCCCGTTCGGCGTCGTCGCCTTCTTCGCGCATGCCGGCTCCCGGTGGGTCACGTCCGGGCCTGCCGGCCCGGGGAGGAGTGGTCCTTCCACGGTAGCGAACGGCACCCCGGGAAACGAGCCGACCTTGGGTCACGCTTGCCTCGGATGAGACAATTTTGTATCGTTCGAGGCGAAGGAGGCTCACCATGGTCCACGAAGAAGAGCTGCTGGACAGCGCCGCGCGCGTCCTCGCCGGTGATCACAGCGCCTCGATGGTGCAGATCGCCGCCGGGATCGGGACCAGCCGCGCCACGCTCGGCCGCCGCTACGCGACGCGCGAAGCGCTGCTGAAAGCCGTCGCCGTCCGGGCCATCCAGGTGGTCGACGAGTGCCTCACCCCGGCCGACCTGCCGGAGACCGCCGACGGCCCGGCCTTCGACGCCGCGCTGGAGGACCTGGTCGTCGCCCTGCTGCCCGCCGCGCACCTGTACGGCTTCACCTCCCGCGACGCCACCGTCCTCGCCGACCCGGAGTTCCGGGCCGGTGTCGACCGGCAGGACCAGCGGGCGCTGGCCTTCCTGTCCCTCGGCCAGCGGCTGGGGCGGCTGCGCACCGACCTGCCGCCGTACTGGATCTGGTACTCGCTGTGGGGCCTGCTCGACGCCGCCGCCGAGGGCGTCCGCGACGGGCACCTCGCCCCGCGCCAGATCGGCCACCTGGTCCTCACGTCCTTCCTCAGCGGGACCCGGCCCCCCGGACCTCCGTCCGCGCCGTAGCCCCGACCCGCTCCCCCCTCTGCACGACCCCGATCGGAACCTCATGCACCCCGCCGCGCTCGACCCCCGCCGGTGGATCGTCCTGGCGATCCTCTCCGGCAGCCTCCTGCTGATCTCCATGGACACCACGATCCTCAACGTGGCCTTTCCCTCCCTGGTCGGCGACCTCCAGCCGGGCGCCGTGGCGCAGCTGTGGATCATCGACGTCTACGCCCTGGCGCTGTCCGGCCTACTGGTCACCGCGGGCGCGCTCGGCGACCGCTGGGGGCGCAAGCGGCTGCTCATGGCGGGCTTCGGCATCTTCTCGCTGGCCTCGCTCATAGCCGTCTTCGCCACCGAGGCCTGGCACGTCATCGCCGCCCGCGCCCTCCTTGGCATCGGTGGCGCGGCCATCATGCCCTCCACCCTGTCGATCCTGCGCAGCGTCTTCACCGACGCCAGGGAACGCGCCTTCGCCCTCGCCGTCTGGGCCGCCGTCTTCGGCGGCGGCATGGCCTTCGGTCCGGTCATCGGCGGGCTGCTCGTCCAGGACCACGGCTGGCACTCCGCCTTCCTCCTCAACCTGCCCGTCGCCGCCCTCATCGTCGCGGCGGGCCTGCGCTACCTCCCCGAGTCCCGCTCCCCGCGCAACCTCGGAGCCTGGGACTGGTGGGGCGTCGGCCAGTCCGTCGTCGGCATGCTCGCCCTCGCCGGCGGCATCAAGCAGCTCGGCAAGGGCGGCGTCACCGACCCGCTTCCGTGGGCCCTGCTGGCCCTGGCCGCCGTCGCGCTGACCGTCTTCGTACGCCGCCAGCTGCGCCGGGACCACCCGCTGCTGCAGGTGAGGCTGTTCGCCAAGCCGGCCTTCAGCGTCGCGGCGACCGCGATCTTCCTGCCCATGGTGGGCATGGGCGCGATCCTCTTCCTGGTCACCCAGTGGTTCCAGTACGGTCAGGGCTACACCCCGCTGGAAGCCGGCCTGCGCCTGCTGCCCGCCCCGCTCGCGCTGATCTGCGCCTCGATGGTGGCCCCGGCCCTGATGCAGCGCTTCGCCATCCGGCACGTGCTGGGCGCCGGCCTGGTCGTCCTCGCGGCCGGCATGGCCCTGCCCTGGTGCCTCCAGCAGTTCAGCGGCCTGGGATACCCGGCCTTCGCGGCGGCCCTGACCGTCATGGGCCTGGGCGCCGGGATCGCCACCACGGTCGCCTCGGTCACGCTGATCTCCGCGGCGCCCGCGGACGAGGTCTCCAGCGCCGCCGCCATCGAGGAAACCTGCTACGAACTGGGCTCGGCCATGGGCGTGGCCATCCTCGGCTCCACCGCGGCCGCGCTCTACCGGGGCAACCTGCCCGCCCTGGACCTGGACGGCCCCAGCGCCGCCGCGGTACGCGACTCCGTGGGCGAGGCCGCGCACATCGCCGACCGGCTCGGCGGCGCCGTCGGCCAGGCCCTGGCCGACGCCGCCTCGCAGGCGTACACCCTCGCGATCACCCCGGCGTTCCTCATGGCCGGCGGACTCGCGATCGCCGCGGCGGCCACGACCTGGACGCTCATTCCGCGCGATCTCCAGCCCACCGAGAACCACTGATCCGAGGCGCCGTGAACGCGGGCGCGACGGGCGCCGGGCCCAGGGTGGTGGTGCCCGGCGCCGCCCGGTGGCCCAGGCCCGTGCGGTACACGTCCAGCGCGGCCTCGGTCCGGCCGGTCCGGCGCAGCAGATCGCCCAGCATCCGGCACAGGTCCGCGAGGTCACCGGTGGCCCCGCTGCGCTCCAGCAGCGCCAGTGCCTGCACGTAGTGCTCCTCGGCGGCCTCGCACTCACCGCGCTCCTCGGCCATCAGGCCGAGGAGCCGGTGCGCGCCCCCCGCGTGCACGGCGCCGTGGCTGTCCCCCAGTTCCAGCAGCGCCGAGAGCAGCTCCGCGGCCTCCTCGTACCGGCCGAGCCGGCGCAGCACGTCGGCCAGCTCCACCTCCACCTGCGCCGTGTAGAGGGCGGCCCGCCGGGCCGCCAGCATCCCCCGCGCCGTACGCAACTCCCGCTCCGCCGAGTCGAGTTCGCCGTTCTGGGCCTGTACGTACCCACGCATCCAGTGGCAGTGCGCCAGGTCGGTCCGCAGGCGCAACTGCCCGTAGATCGCCTGGGCCTTGGCGAGCGAGGCGTCGGCGTCGGCCACCCGGCCCTCGGCCAGGAAGGTCCGTGCCACCTGCCGGTGCATCCCCGCCACCAGCGCCGGATCGCTGACCTGCGGAGCCAGGGCGAGGGCGAGCTCGGCCGCGTGGGCGGCGCGGGCGTGGGCGCCCATGTCGATGTACGGCCCGATCACGGCGGCATAGAGCAGGACCAGCGCCTCCGGGTCGGCCAGCCCGCTCGCGCCCAGCTCGTCGATGGTGGATTCCAGCAGGTAACAGGCGTAGCGCAGCTCTCCGGCCAGCAGGTGGGCGACGGCGCGGCCGCGGATCGGCCGGGCCCGGCGGGGGAGCGGCTCGTCGGCCAGCAGGCGCTCGGCCGCCTCGAAACGGCCGATCGCTTCGGTGAGTTCCCCCGATTCCAGGGCGCAGTCCCCCAGCCCGAGCAGCGCCTCCGCCTGCTCGGGGACCAAGGCGAGCTCTTCCGCCTCTTCGAGCAGCCGCCGGTAGCGCACGGCGGCCTCGTCGGCCGCGCCGGTGGCGAGCGTCTGCTGGGCGTCGGCCAGGGCGAGGCGCAGCTCGGTGGCCAGGTGGGCGGGGCGCCCGGTGGCCAGCTCCTCGTACGAGGTGCCCAGGCGGCCGGCGAGGAAGCGCAGCGCCGTCTCGGACGGGCGGACCCGGCCCGACTCCAGCGTCGAAATGTAGGCCGGGGTATAGCTGGGCTCCGCCAACTGTCTCTGCGTCAAACCCAGTTCGGTGCGCATGCGCTGAACTCTGCTGCCGATACGGGCCGGTTCGTCCATGGAATCCCCCTGGTTGCTCGAACTCCCCAGTATTCAGGGGGATCAGGCCATTGCGCACGTCCCGCGCGCCACCTAGTTTAAGCAACCGATTCAGCAGGCTTATCTCCATGCTTAACTTCCTTTCCAGGGGGAGGACTTCATGCGTCCAGTCAGAGGCCGGGTCCGGGGTCCGGCGCTGCGCGCCGCCCTCGCGGCGGCCTGCGCCGCCGCCGTTCTGGTGCCGGCCGCACCGGCGGGAGCGACCGGCACGCCGCCGGCGGCCGGGGTGGAGGTCGAGATACCGGGGCCGGAGCACGGCGGTGACGCCGGGTCCGGCCACATCCGCGTACCGGCTGAAGGGGCCCGGGCGAAGAGCGGCGGCGCCTTGTCCCCGGCCGAGCGTGCGGCGGACGGCGAGGTCGTCAAGATGATCGACAACGGCCCCACCGCCGACCGCCTCGACGTCGTCGTCATCGGCGACGGCTACACCTCCGCCGAACTGGAGCGGTTCCGCTCCGACGCCCGGCAGAAGTGGGACGAGGTGACGGCCGTCGAGCCCTACACCACCTACCGCAACCTGTTCAACGTGTGGACGGTCGATGCCGTCTCCCGGGAGTCCGGGGTCTCCGGCGACCCGACCCCGGTCACCGTCCGTGACACCGCCCTCGGCTCGTACTTCTGGTGCGAGGAGATCGAGCGGCTGCTCTGCGTGGACCAGCCCAAGGTCGACGCGTACGTGGCGAAGGCCCCGGAGGCCGACCTGGTCATCGTGCTGGCCAACAGCGCCAAGTACGGCGGGGCGGGCTACAACGAACCCAGCGCCACCCTCGGCTACGAGGGGATCTCGACGGCCTCGGCGGGCCACCCGAAGTCCGGTCAGGTGGCCATACACGAAACCGGCCACTCGCTCGGAAAACTCGCCGACGAGTACTTCTACGCCGGCGTCCCGGAGTACGAGAAGTACACCGGACCCGAGCCCGCCGAGACCAACAGCTCCGCCCTGCCCGCGGACCGGATGGCCACCCAGCGGGCCAAGTGGTACCGCTGGCTCGGCGAACCCTCCCCGGACGGCGGAGTGGTCGGCGCGTACGAGGGCGGGGGGTACTTCGCCACCGGGCTGTACCGGCCCACGGACAACTCGCTCATGCGGGTGCTGGGCAAGCCCTTCAACCTGCCCGGGGTCGAGGCGATGATCGACGGGTTCCACCGGCACGCGAAGACCGTCACGCCGCTCACCCCGACCGACCGCACCCTGCGGCTGCGCGACACCGCGAAGGCGGCCGTGCCGCGGCTGGCCGGGACGGACGGGCGCCAGCTCGTGGTCACGTGGTACCTGGACGGCAGGGAGCTGAAGCGGTTCGAGGGCCGGACCGAGATCGCGGTGGCGGACCTGTGGCTCTTCGACTTCCGACGGCACCGGCTGACGGTCACGGCGCAGGACCGCACCCCCTCGGTGCGCGACCCCCGGATCGCCCGCGCCCTGCGCTCCACGGCGGAGTGGACGGTCCGGCTCTGACGCGGGGCGCTGCGCCGTGCAGCGCGCTCAGACCCGGCGCCAGAGAGCCATCGCCCAGGAGAACAGCCCGAACAGCACGAGCCCGGCGGCGACCAGGACGAGGAGCCACGGTCCCGCCGGGGTCTGGGTGAAGGCGCGAAGGGTGTCGTCGACACCCTTCGCCTCCGCCGGGTCGTAGCGCACCGCCGCATACACGACGAAGGCGCCCGCCGCGGCGAAGACGGCGCCGCGGGCCACGCCTCCGGCGACCCCGAGGAACTCGACCGGCGTGCGGGCCGAGGCGGGCATCCGCTCCGTCGCCAGGTGCTTCAGGAACGTGCGCCGCGCCGCCTGCACGGCGATCACGGCGCCCCCGACGGCGATCGCCGCGCCGGCCGCTCCGACCCACCACGGGCCGCCCGGCAGTTCCATCGCCTTGGCCGTGACGTCGCGCGACTGCTCGTCGCTGGAGCGCTGGCCCCCGGCCCCGGCGGCGAAGGACAGCACCGAGAACGCGACGACCGCGTAGAACACCGCCCGGGCCGCCGACGCCAGCCGCTTGCCGGCCTTGTGGCCGTCGGGGCCCGCCGCGCCGAACGCCGCCTCCGACAGCCGCCACAGCATCATGCAGACCAGGCCGATGCCGACGGCCCATACGAGGAAGCCGCCGAAGGGCTTGGCGACGAGCTCCTGCAACGCGCCCTTGCGGTCCGCCTCCTGCCCGCCGTCACCGAACGCCACGCGGACGGCGATCACGCCGATGAGGACGTAGAGCACGCCCCGCGCGGCCAGACCGGCCCGGGCCACGACCTTTCGGCCCATACCGCCCTGTGATGCGGTCCGTACACCTTCGCGCTGGACGTCCTCGCGCCGTACGCCCCCGCGTGTCTCTTCGCCGCTCGTCATGCCCCGCGGCTACCCGGGGTCGGCCGCTCCATGCCCGTCGGCCGAGCGTGCGCGGAGGCCGTCCAGGAGGAGGCGCAGGCCCAGCTCGAACCCGCGGTCGTCGAGCTCGGCCAGGCCGGAGCCGGTGGCCGCCGCACCGGCGAGGGAGTCCGCGAGGGCCGGGTAGGCGGGGCGGTAGTCGCCCGCCGCCCGGGTGAAGCCCGCGGTGAAGGTTTCCAGGGCGGAGCCCAGGACCAGGTAGTCGATCGCGGCGGCGGCCTCGGCCGCGCGCGCCGGGGTGCAGCCGGCTCGGATGAGGGCGCCCAGCAGGGCGTCGTAGCCGCGCAGGGCGCGGTCCGCCTCGACCCTGCGGCGGGCGGCGGGGGCGATGGCGTTCGGATGGCGCAGGTACACCCGGCGGTAGCCGCGCGCGTACGCGGCGATGCCCTCGCGCCAGTCGGGCCCCTCGAGCGGGCCCAGGTCGATCTCCTCGTTGATCAGTTCCGTGACCGCGTCGAGGACGTCCTCCTTGGACGCGACGTGGTGGTAGAGGGACGCTCCCCTGACTCCGAGGCGGTCGGCGAGCGTGCGCATCTTGAGGGCCTGGGGGCCCTCCTCGTCGAGGAGTTCGAGGGCCGCGCGGGCGATGTTCCCGCGGCTGAGCAGCGGCTGGTTCGGTCGGCCCACGTGTGATCCCCCTCGTTCTCGGCCGTCAGGTTACCCGTTGGCAGGGTCTTCCCAAGGGGTTCGCGCCGGGTTAAGGTCCCCGCATTCCCGATACCTAACAACGTTAGATTTAGCCTTCGGGACGCGCCGGGCGCCCCCCGGCGCGCCATCCCCTCTGAGAGGTGCGCATGCCCGACCTTGCCCCCGCACGCCCCGAAGCGGGCGACGCCGACGCGGCCCGCCTGACCGATCTGGGCTACACGCAGGAACTGAGCCGCAGTCTCGGCATCCTCGGGAACATCGCGATGGGCTTCGCCGTCGTCTCGCCCGTCGTCGCCCTGTACGCCGTGTCCATGGTCGGCACGATGATCGCCGGGCCCGCCTGGGTCTGGGCGCTGCCCCTCGTGCTCCTGGGCCAGTGCCTGGTGGTGAACGTCTACTCCGAGCTGGCCTCGCAGTGGCCGCTGGCCGGCGGCCCGTACCAGTGGGGCCGGAGGCTGCTCGGCCCCTCCTTCGGCTGGATGAGCGGCTGGGTGTGGCAGTTCGCCGTGATGTTCGGCAACACCACCGTCGCGTACCTGGCCGCCCCCTGGGTCTTCGCCCTGGTCGGCGCCACCCCCACCCCGGGGTCCATGGTCGCGGTGGCCGCCGGGATCCTGCTCGTGTGCATGCTGGTCAACGCGTACGGGATCAGGATCCTGAGCTGGTTCGTGTCCCTGGGCATCGCCGCCGAGGCCATCGCCTCGGTCCTGGTCGGTTTCGCGCTGCTGCTCTTCTTCCGTGAGCACGGGTTCGCGCTGTTCACCGAGACGCTGGGCGCCGAAGAGCTGTCCGGCGGATCGACCGCGATGGCCTTCCTCGCCGTCCTGGCCGTCGCGGGCTGGGGTTTCATCGGCTTCGACGCCTGCGTGTCGACCGCGGAGGAGACCAAGGACGCCGGCCGGCAGGTTCCGCGCGCCATGTGGTGGGCCCTGCTCAGCGTCGGGCTCGTGGTCATCCTCAACGCCATGGCGGTCGCCCTGGCCCACCCCGCGCCGCGTGCCGTCGTCGCGGGCGAGGACCTCGACCCGGTGACCACCGCCGTCGCCACCGCGTTCGGCTCGTGGTCCGACAAGCCCTTCGTGGCCGTGGTCCTCGTCGGATTCCTCGCCTGCGCCATGGCCTCCCAGGGCGGGGCCGCGCGCGGCGTGTACTCCCTGGCCCGCGACGGGGTGTTCCCCTTCTCCCGCCAGGTGCGCCGGGTCAACCGCCGCCAGGCCCCGATCGGCGGCCTGGTCGCCTCGACCCTGGTCAGCTGCACCGGCCTGCTGCTCGGACTGAACGCCACGGCGATCGGCAGCCTGATCGCCTTCGGCACCGCCGCCACCTTCCTGCCGTTCTTCCTGGTCACCCTGGCCGCGCTCATCGCGCGCCTGCGCGGCAGCTGGGTCCCCTCCGGGCACATCCGGCTGGGGCGCAAGGGCACCTTCCTGAACGTGCTGGCCGTGCTGTGGACCGCCTTCGAGGTCGTCAACGTGTGCTGGCCGCGCGCCATCCTCGCGCCGCCCGGCGCCCCCTGGTACCAGGTCTGGGCGGGCCTGCTGGGCACCGGCGTGGTGATCACGGCGGGGCTCGTCTACCTGACCGTCAAGAAGCCCCAGCGGACGCTGCGGCGCGCCGCCCAGGCGCGCGGGGAGGGTCAGGGCGAGGGCCGGGGCGAGAGCCAGGGCGAGGGCCGGGGCGAGGGGCCGGAGCGCGCGGACGACGCGCTCGCCGCCGACCGCGGCTGACCCCGCGGGCCGCCGCCCGGCCCCTCTCGGACACCGACTCCCGCGACACCGACTTCCGCGGACCCCGCGGATGCCCGGCAGATTCCCACAGAAGGAGTACTGACATGCACCTGCCACGCATGGCGCGGCGCGGCTTCGGCGCCGCCGCCCTCTCGGCCGCCGCCATCCCCCTGCTCGGCGGCCCCGCCTCCGCCGCACGCACCCTTCCCGCGGCGACGCGCACGGCAACGGCGGACCCGCTCCGCGCCCCCGCCGAATGGGAGCCGCACGCCGGCTGCGTGATGGCCTGGCCCTGGGACAGGACCGTCGGCTGGGGCGGACAGCTCCCCGCGGTCCAGGCCGAGATCGCCGGCATCGCCAGAGCCGTCGCCCGCTTCGAACCGGTGCTCATGGTCGCCGAGCCGGGAACGGCGCAACGGGCGCGCGACCTGTGCGGGAGCGCGGTGACGGTGATCGAGTACCCGGTCAACGACTGCTGGACCCGGGACACCGGACCGGTCTTCGCCGTGAACCAGGACCGGACCCACCGCACGGGCCTCGACTTCGCCTTCAACGGCTGGGGCGAGAAGTTCCCCTACGACAAGGACGACCTGCTGCCCGTCGGGGTGTGCGCCCACCTCGGCCTGCCCCGCACCCCCGTCGGCATGGTCCTCGAAGGCGGCTCCGTCCTCACCGACGGACAGGGCACCCTCATCACCACCGAGGAGTGCCTGCTGCACCCCAACCGGAACCCCGGCATGACCCGGGCGCAGATCGAGGCCACGCTGCTGGCCTCGTACGGAGCGGCCAAGGTCGTCTGGCTCCCGTACGGACTCCACCACGACGACATCACCAACGGCCACGTCGACCTCGTCGCCGCCTACCTGGGCCCGGCCCGGCTCCTGCTCCACACCCAGCCCGACCCCGGCCACCCCAACCACGCCCGGATGGCCGCCAACAAGGCGGTCCTGGACGCCGCGACCGACGCCTGCGGGCGCCCCTTCCAGGTGGTGGAGATGCACCACCAGCCGCAGTTCCGCCACGGCGGGCGCAGCGTGGAGACCTTCAGCTACACGAACTACTACCTGACCGGCGGAAGCGTCGTCGTACCCACCGCGGGCGAACCCGCCGACGCGGCCGCCCTCGCGCAGTTCGCCGCCCTCTTCCCCGGCCGTGAGGTGGCCGCCGCCCCGGCGCGCGTCCTGGCCTGGGGCGGCGGCGGGGTCCACTGCGTCACCCAGCACGTCCCGGTGGGCTCCTCCTGACAGCACACCGGCCGGTGCCCGCCGCGACGGGGATCGCGGCGGGCACCGGCCGGGTGAGGAGAAGGGCTGGGACTGCTGGGACCCCTCCTACATGGGGTCCATGCCCCGGTCGTCCATCCGGCCCTCCTGCTCGCTCTGATCCTGGAGGCGGCGGGCCTTCTCGCGCAGCCGCTGCTTCTCATCCGGGTCCTGCGATCGGTCCGCCGCGTCCATCAGCTCCTGGGCCTTGGCGCGCATCTGCTGGGACCGGCCGCGGGACTCGCCTGAAACACTCATGATCGCTCCTTGGATCTGTGGGGGGAGAGCGGGCGGATCCAGAGAACCAGCCGCGCCGTGCACCCGCATCTCGAACCGTCACCGAGCGTGACCCGTCCGGACGTGCGGGCGCGCCGCGCCCCGCCGAGGGGCTTAGGCTCGGAGCAAGCCGAGAAGGGGATGGTGTACATGTGTCGCTGGCTCGCCTACTCGGGCTCACCGCTCCTGCTCGACGCGGTCCTCTACCGTCCGGAGCACTCGCTCATCAACCAGAGCCTGCACGCGCGGATGGGGGTCGAGTCGACCAACGGTGACGGGTTCGGCATCGGCTGGTACAGCACGGACGGCAGCGGTGACGGCACGCCCGCCGTGTTCAAGGACATCGCACCGGCCTGGAACAACCGCAACCTGCGGGAGCTGGCCGGGCACGTCCGCTCGCCGCTGTTCTTCGCCCACGTCCGCGCCTCCACCGGATCCGCCATCCAGCAGACCAACTGCCACCCCTTCCGGCACGGCCGCTGGCTGTGGATGCACAACGGGGCGATCGCCGACTTCCACCGGCTTCAGCGGGACCTGTGCATGGCGGTGGACCCGGCCCTCTTCCCGTGCATCGAGGGTTCCACCGACTCCGAGGTGATGTTCTACCTGGCGGTCACCTACGGCCTGGACCAGGACCCGCCCGGAGCCGTGGCCCGGATGGTCGGCCTGGTGGAGCGGCTCGGCAAGGAGCACGGTGTGAACGACCCGCTCCAGATGACGGTCGCGGTGAGCGACGGGGAGCGCCTGTGGGCCTTCCGTTACTCGAGCCAGGGCAAGGCCAGGTCGCTGTTCTACAGCAGCGCGGCCGAGACCGTCCGCCACCTCCACCCCGAGCTGCCCTTCCTCGCCGAGGTGTCCGAAGCGACGCGGCTGGTGGTCTCCGAGCCGCTGGGCGACCTGCCCGGGGTGTGGAACGAACTGCCCGAAGCCAGCTACGCGGTGATCCCTGCGACTCCCGGCGTGGACTACCTGCCCTTCGTGCCCGAACTCTAGGCAGCCCCGGGCCCCGGCCCCGGGCCCGCCCACCGACGGGCGCCGGCCCGCGGACCCGGCCACCGACTGGCGCTGCCCGCGGACCCGGCCCCGGCCCGTGGGTCAGGCGGGCTCCGCCGTCGGCGCGGTCGTCAGCGTGAAGAGCGCCCCGTCCGGATCGCGCAGCGCCACCCACCGCTCGGTGGCGTTCGACGTGATGTCCGAGACGGTGCGCCCGCCCAGGGCCACGGCGGCCTCGATGGCCGGCCGGAGCGCGGGCACGCGGAAGTGGACGTGCCAGCGCGGCCGGGTGTGCGGGGCGTAGGAAGCCGGCTCGACCGGGCCGCTGTTGAGCCGCGCGACGGGCTCGCCGCCCTGCCGCAGGACGACCTGGTCCTCCTCGTAGGAGACCTCGCAGCAGCCGGCGCGGCCACTGGCCCACTCCAGTACCCCGCCGTAGAAGATCGCCGCGTCGAAGGCGTTGCGCGTGCGCAGCTCCAGCCAGGCCGGAGCCCGGCCCTTGCCCACCCGCCAGTGGACGGACACGGAGCCCTGCCAGATGCCGAAGACGGCCCCGTCGGGGTCGGCGACGAGCGCCGCGCGGCCGCCGGTGGGGAAGGAGACCGGCCCGACCGCTATGGTGCCGCTGCGCTCGCGGATGCGGTCCACCGCCGCATCGGCGTCTTCGACGGCGAAGTACGGGGTCCAGGCGACCGCGACGCCCAGGTCGGAGGCGAGCGCCCCGATGCCCGCCACCGGCACGCGGTCCAGCTCGGCGACCGAGAACGCCTCGCCCAGACGCGCCCGCCGGAAGGTCCACCCCGCCACCGCACCGTAGAAACGCTGCGCCGCGCCGAGGTCGCGGGCCATCAGGTTCACCCAGCAGGGGGCTCCGAAGACCTCCTTGGTCGACATCTCCACCGCTCGCTCCGTCCGTCGTGAGCCCCCGGCGCGGCCGACCCGGCCGGCCCCACCCGTCCCATTCTGGTCTCTTTCGGGAGGATCTTCCCGGCCGTCCGGGCCGACGGGGAGGGATGCCGTCAGCACGCCGTCACTACCAGTGAGCGCCGGGCGGCGATAGCCTCGGAAGCCTCTGGTCCGGACAGCACCCCGCAGGCTCGGAAGGCAGGTCTCCCATGGCGCGTTCCCCGATCCCCGTGATCGATCTCGAGCCGTGGCGGTCGGGCGGGGCCGACGCCCGGGCGCGTACGGCGGCCCGCGTCGACGAGGCCCTGCGGGCCGCCGGATTCCTGCTGGTCACCGGGCACGGCGTGGACCCCGGCCTGCCCGCCCGGATCAGGGCGGCCGCGCGCGAGTTCTTCCTGCTGCCGGCTCCCGCCAAGGAGCGGTACGCGGTCCCGGTCGGCGGACGCGGCTGGCTCGGCCCCGGTGCCGAGGCCAACAGCTACGCCGAGGGGAAGGCATCGCCGCCCGACTTGAAGGAGTCCTGGTCCTGGGCCGCGGAGGACCCGACCGGGGTACCCGCGGTGGACGCCGAGTGGTTCCGCCCCAACGCGTGGCCCGCTGAGGTGCCCTCGCTGCGCCCCCTGGTGACCGAGTACCTGGGCCTGATGAGGGCCGTGTCCGACGAACTGCTGCGGCTGCTGGCCACCGCCCTCGGGCTCCACGAGGACCACTTCACCCGCCACACCTCACATCCCACGTGGGGGTTCAACGTCAACTGGTACCCGGGCGCCGAGGTCGTCGGACCGCCACTGCCCGGCCAGTTCCGCATCGGGGCCCACACCGACTTCGGCACGGTCACCGTCCTGGACCGCCAGCAGGGCGCGGGCGGGCTACAGATCCACACCGACACCGAGGGCTGGCAGGACGCCCCGTACGATCCGGCCGCCCTCACGGTGAACATCGGCGACCTGATGGCCCGTTGGACCGGCGACCGCTGGCGCGCCGGCCGCCACCGCGTGCTGCCGCCGCCCGCCGACGCACCCGCCGAGGAACTGATCTCGCTCGTCTACTTCTACGAATGCGATGCGCACACCCGCGTGGAATCCCTGCCCGCGCCGCTGGGGCGCGTGGCGCACGAACCGGTCGACTCCCACGTGTACTTGCGGGAGAAGCTCCGCGCCATCAGCGTCACCGAGGGCAGTACGACTTCAGGGTGACCCGGAGCCCGTCCCCGGTGGGAGGGCTCCTCCTCCTGTGAGATGACGTTTCGACAGGTCGGGCTCAGTAGCTTCGGAGCCATGAACCGACGCCGAACCGCTTCCGCCGCAGCCTTACTCGCCCTGCTCCTGCCGCTTCCCCTCGCCGCCGCCGGCACGGCCGCCGCCGCTGCTCCGTCCGGGGTCACTGCCCCCTTCGCGGCCGCCGAAGCCCCGTCCGCCGCCGAGAACCGCCACGCCACGGTGGAACTCCCGCGCCCCACCGGTCGTTTCTCCGTCGGACAGGAGACGCTCCACCTCGTGGACCGCAGTCGCACGGACCCGTGGGCGCGGTCCGGGCCGCGCGAGCTCATGGTCACCCTGCGCTATCCGGCGCAGCGCGGCACCGGCGGTCCCGTGCAGTACCTCACGGCGGAGGAGGCCCGGCTGCTGCTCGTCGACCGGGGGCTGGAAGCGGCGATCCCCGTCGAGACCCTGGCCGGTACGGCCGGGCACTCCCGTTCGCACGCCCGGCCCGTCGCCGGACGCTACCCTCTGGTCGTCCTCTCCCCGGGCTTCACCGTCCACCGCTCCACCCTCACCGCGCTCGCCGAGGACCTCGCCTCCCGCGGGTACGTCGTCGCCGCGGTCGACCACGCGTACGAGAGCGTCGGCACGGCCTTCCCCGGCGGGCGCGTGCTGGAGTGCAAGGCCTGCGACACGGTCGAGGCGGGCACGCCCATGCAGGCGGTCAGCGACAACCGCGCCCGCGACGTGTCCTTCCTCCTGGACCGCCTCACCGGCCGCCATCCCGCCTGGTGCCACGCCGGCCTCATCGACCAGAGCCGCATCGCCATGGCGGGCCACTCCATCGGCGGCGCCTCGGCGCTCGCCGCGATGGCGGCCGACCCCAGGGTCCGCGCCGGCGTCAACATGGACGGCGGCCTCGCGACGCCGGCCCCCGGCAACGGGCTCGGCGGGCGCCCCTTCATGCTGCTCGGCGCCCAGAACCGCGGCCCCGGGGGCAATCCGAGCTGGGACCGCGACTGGCCCAAGCTCGACGGATGGAAGCGCTGGATCACCTTCGCGGACTCCGGCCACTTCACCTTCAGCGACTTCCCGGCGATCGCCGAACAGCTGGGCCTGCCCGACCCCGAGGCCCCGCTGCCCGGCGCCCGCTCGGTCGAGCTGACCCGGAGCTACGTCGGCGCCTTCTTCGACCAGCACCTCAAGGGCAGGCCCCAGCCCCTCCTGGACGGTCCGTCCCCGCAGACGCCGGAGGCCCGCTTCCACACACCCTGAGCCGCGCCTCAGACCACCGTCACCGGGTGGCGCACCACCGCATCGAACAGATAGCCCTGCGTGTTGTGGGGACTGGTCGCGGGCTGCGTGCGCCCGGTGGCGTCGGTCGCCCGCGCCAGCAGCGCGACGGCGCCCTTGGCCCGCGGGGTCCACGGCAGCGACCAGCGCACCCAGCTGCCGCGGCGCGGCGCGTCGTGCAGCCGGGCCCGCTGCCAGCGGACACCGCCGTCGGTGCTGACCTCCACCCGCTCCACGGGGGCGGCGCCCGACCAGGAACGGCCGGTCAGCAGCCGCGTCCGGTGCACGGCCACGCTCGCCCCCAGCTCGAGCTCGAAGGCGCTCTTGAGGGTCTGCCGGGACATCGGTGCCCCCTCCGCCGCGTACGCGGGTCCGAACAGCCGGTAGGTGTCGGTGTTCCACGGCGAGTACAGCGGCGCGTCGCTGACCTCGATGTCCCCGACCCACTTGATCGAGGAGATCCCGATCCAGTCCGGAACGACGAGGCGGACCGGGCCGCCGTGGTCGGGCGGCAGCGGCTGCCCGTTCATCTCGTACGCGAGCAGGACGTCGTCCAGCGCCTTCGAGACCGGAATCGGGCGACGCACCCGGCCCAGGTTCACCCCGGCCGTGACCACCTCGTCGTCCAGCCCGCGCGGCAGGACGTCGACCGCGCCGCGCGTCACGCCCGCCAGCCGCAGCACGTCCGACAGCCGTACGCCGCGCCAGCGCGCCACGCCGATCGCGCCCAGGGTCCAGGCGGTGCCGCTGACCGCCTGCCCCTGCTGGGTGGTGTAAAAGCTCCGGCCGTTGCCCGCACATTCGATGAACAGGGTCCGCTGGACCGCCGGCAGCGCGCGCAGCCGGTCGTACGAGAACCCCACCGGCCCGCCCGCCAGGCCACCGCCCCAGACCGTGAGCTTCCAGCCGTCCGTCCCGATCTGCGGGGTGGTGGTGTGGTTCCGTACGAAGAACCGGTCGACGGGGGTGAGCGGCCCGGTGCCGCGCAGGGCGGCGAAGTTCGTCTCCGCGTTGGTGCCCCGGATCGTGAACAGCTCGGGCGGCAGCGGCTTGATGGTACCGGGCACCGCGGCCGGGCCCGTGCCGGCGGCCGCAGCGCCCGCGGAGCCCAGGCCCACCGCCCCGGCCGCGGCACCCACCGCGAACAGCCGGAGCAGGTCGCGGCGGTCCACTCCGGCGGAGCGGGCGCGGCCGCGCGCCCACTGGCGCAGGCGGGCCCGGTCGTACTGGCTCTCGTCCGACAGGTCGAGCGGCATGCGGGGTCACTCCTCGGCGGTCGCGGTTCCCACGGACCGTAGAGGCCCGCGGCGAGCCGCCGGAAGCTACCCGCCCCGACGGACACGAACCCGCAACACGGCGGCAATGGCCGGGACCCGATTACCGCCGGCCCGCCGTGTTCGGCAGGATGGGCCCCATGACCGAGATCCTGACCCCCCGCCTCATCCTGCGCCGCTGGACCGACGACGACCTCGTCCCCCTCTCCGAGATCAACGGCGACCCGGAGGTGATGCGCTGGATCGGCGACGGCTCGGTCCGCGACCTGGAGGAGACCGCCGAGGACATCGAGCGCTGGGAGGAGGAGTGGGACGAGGAGGGCTTCGGGCTCTTCGCCGTCGAGCTCCTCGGATCCGGCGAGCTCATCGGCGTCGTCGGCCTCTCGGTGCCCGAGTACCTGCCCGAGGTGCTCCCGGCCGTCGAGATCAGCTGGCGGCTCGGCCGCTCGTTCTGGGGCCAGGGCTACGCCTCGGAGGCAGCCCACGCCACCTTGGAGTTCGCCCTCCAGGACCGGGGCCTGGACAAGGTGGTCGCCGTGAACCGGGTCGGCAACGAGGAGTCCGAGAACGTGATCCGCAAGCTGGGCATGGTTGCCGAGCGCGACATCGAGCACCCCGACTACGGCCACCTCCTGCGCATCCACGCCATCGACCTGACCGAGTACGAGGCCTGAGCCCCGGGCCCGTCCCGCGGAACGGGGCGGGGCGGGGCGGGGTTCAGTCCGGCGCCGTGCCGGGCGCCCGGGCGGCACGGCCCGCGCGGACCGCGGCGAGGGCCGCCGCGTGCAGGGCGGCCGGGTCGCCGTGGTGCGGCAGGGGGCTGCCGGTGAGCGTGTACCACTCGTCGGCGTCCTCGTACTGGATGTCGAAGCGGGCCAGCCCCCCGGCCACCGCCGTGGTGCGCAGGGTCAGCGGGCCGGTGATGACGCCGACCTCGTCGGTCATCGCGCCGCCCGGGCCGGCGAGGACCCCGTCCTGCCACTGCTGTCCGCCGGTCATGACGCGCAGGTGTCCAGCATGGTCGTGAGCATCTTCTTCTCCGGTTCGGTGACGGTCAGCCCGTAGGCGGATTTGACGGTGGTCCAGGCCCGCCCGTACTGGCACCAGCTGGACTTGTCCGGCGGCTGCCACAGGTCGGGGCTCTGGTCGCCCTTCGAGCGGTTCGAGGCGGCGGTCACGGCGAGCAGCTGCGGCCGGGCCAGATCGTTGGCGAAGGCCTTGCGCTTCGCGGCGTCCCAGCCGGCGGCGCCGGAGCGCCAGCCCTCGGCGAGCGGCACCATGTGGTCGATGTCCATCTTCGCCGCGTCCGTGACGGCCACCCCGTCGTAGAGGCTCTTCCAGGCTCCGGAGACGGCCCGGCACTGGGCGTCCCGCTTCACGTCGGTGCCGTCCCGCTCGAGGACGACCTCACGGGTGTCGCAGTTGCTGCCCTGCTGCGCCCAGTGCGTGAACTTGTCCCGGCTGTAGCCGGCCATCGTGCCGACCGGAGCCACTTCCAGCGCGGCCAACTGCGTGCGGGCGACGGCCGCGGTGACCATGCCGGGCAGTACGTCCCCGCCGGATGGCTTGCCGTCCCGGCCGGGTGGTGCGGCCCGGGAGGCCGATGCCTTGGGGTCCGCTCCGTTGCCCGCGCCCCCGTCCGCACCCGGCGCGGCCGGGTTCGAGCAGCCGGCCAGGGGCAGCAGCAGCGAAGCCGCCAGCACCGCACCGGCCACGCGTATCTGACGAACCATGGACCCCACCCCAAACCGACTCCGCGTCAACGTCCTTGGAACACTACCCAGAACCGGACAAAGAACCGACCACCCACCCTCCGGCGGCCGTTGTCAGTGGCGCTCGCTAGTCTCCCCGCATACCGCAGCTCAAGGGGGGTCGCCCCCCTGTCCGGGCTGCGCGGACGGGGCCGGAACAGGCGGAGGGACGCGGGCTGATGGCATGGGTGGCAGCGGGCGAGGGGTACGAGATCGCCCTCGTGGAAGGGCGGGTGGCGGCGCGGTCCGTCACGGGCCGGTCCGCGGGGCGGCAGTTGAAGACGCTGCCCAGGGCGCTGAAGGACCATCCCGAGGTGGACCGGCTGCGCCGCCTGGCCGAATGGCTCGACCGGCACGCGGCGGCGTGCGTCGCACAGGTCGACACCTGGATGGTGTCCTCGCTGCCCGTGCCGACCGCGCTGCTGGCCCGGGTCTGGCCGGACGAGGCCTGGCAGAGCGCCCTGCGCGACCTGGCAGTCGTGGGTGACGACCCGGACGAGGTCGGCTTCCTGCGGGACGCCACCGCGTCCGGTGAGCTGAAGGTGGTCAACCTCGACGGCGAGACCGTACGGCTCTCCCCGCGCACGGTGACCCTGCCGCACCCCGTGCTGCTGCCCGACCTGGACGACGTACGGGACTTCGCGGCCGAACTGGGCATCGTGCAGCGCGTCGAGCAGATCCACCGCGCCACCTGGCAGAAGCCGGCCGGGCTCGCCGCCACCGCCACCGAGGTGAAGGACTACGCGGGCGGGCTCTTCCCCACCCGGTTCAGCCTCGCCGCGCGGGCCACGAGCCTCGGCTACCGGGTCTCCGGCGGCTACGCGACCTGCAAGGTCCGCGACACCGGCCGGGCCGCGGAGGCGGCGGTGTGGATCGGCGAGCCCTACTACGACGCGGAAACCACCACCGGCGCACTGACCTGGCACGACGGGGAGGGCCGGGCCGTGCGCCCGGCCGAGGTCGGACCGGTGGCCTGGTCCGAGGGGATGCGAATGGCCGCGGCACTGTACGCCGGGCGCAAGATCGAGGAGGGCGGGGGCGCGTGAACACCACGGACAGCAGCAACAGCGGCAACAGCAGCAGGAACGGCAACACCACCATGACCGGAAAGGACGGCGCGTCCGTGAACGAGGCCGAACTGCTGCTCAGGGCCGGCGCGGTACTGCCGCTCGGCACCCCGGACGCCGGCCCCACCGCCGTCGACCTGACCGCACGCTCCTACCGGCACCCCGCTCTCGGCGACGACCGCGTCGTCGTCCGGCTCGCCGCCGCCGAGCTGGGCGCCGCAGAGGACCTCGCCGCCGGGTTCCTGGGCCTCGTACCCGAGCAGACCGATCCGCCCGTCGTCGGCCTCGGCCACCGCCAGTCCCTCGGCTTCCCCGAATGGGTCCTCGTGCACCACCCCGAGGACGGCCACCACGCCCTCGCCGTCGTGCCCGAACTCGACCGCATCACCCACCTCGCCAAGACGAAGCCCAAGGCCGCGCTCGACGCCTGCAACGAACTGGCCGGCCGGCTCGCCGCCGCCGTCCCGCACTTCCTGCCCGTCTTCCTCGAGCAGGCTGCCCGCACCTTCCTCGCCGTCGAGAACACCACCTACGCCGCCCAGCTGTTCGGCCGGGCCCGCACCGCCGAAGCCCAGCACGGCCTGCACGTCGACGAGGACCGCCTCGACGCCGTCTTCCTCGAATTCGCCCTGGCCGGAGCCCTCCCGGTGAAGGTCCTCACCGGCTACGGCAAGGACCTCGCCGTCCGCGTCACCCCCGCCGAGGCCTACCGGCGCTTCCGCCGCCTGTGCGTCCGCCGCACCGCCGGCGGACTGCCGCCCTCCGCACAGGCCGCCGGCGAACTGCGCCGCCTCGCGCGTGCCGCGGGCCTGACCGGAACCGAACCCGAGCAGGACTACCTGGCCGAACTCCTGCCCCTGCCCGCCACCCTGCGCGCCCCGATCGGCTGGTGGAAGGCCCACCGCGGCGCCCTCGTCGCGCTCGCCCGCCGCGTCCCCTCCGTCCGCGGCACCCTCCTCGGGATGAGCCCGCCCACCGGCGGAGACAGCATCGAACTCAGCACCCTGTGGCTGGGGGTCCTGCAGGAATCCGGTGCCACCGCCGGGCTGGAATCCGAGGACCTCCCCGCCGACCAGCGCTGCATCGACGGCACGGCCGGCTGGCTGGAGCGCTTCCACACCGCCCGCCACACCGGCTGGGGCCGGCGCCCCACGCCCCCCCAACTCCTCGGGCTCGTCGAGCGCTGCGCGCGGCAGCTGCGCACCGAACTCGCCCGGCCGGGCCGCGAAACCGGCCTGCGGGTCGGCTTCGAGGACGCCGACTTCCTCGACCTGCTGCTCACCCTGGACATCCCGGTCGCCGACCCCGACGCCGAGGGCAAGCACAGCAGCTACCGCCACGGCGTGCTGAACCTGGAGGACTGGGCCCACGCCGACGACCGCCGCGACCTGCTCGCCCTCGCCGCCGACCAGCGGTTCCACCCCGCCTTCCACCGAGCGCTGAACAACCTCGACGCGGGCGGCAACGACGTCATCCGGTGCGTCGCCGCCTCGCCCGGCGGCCGCCCGGTGCTGGCCGACTGGGTGCGCGGTGTCGCCCGCGCCTCCACCGCGGCCGGCCTGCCCGCAGTGCCCGACGCCATCCAGCGCCTGACCTGGCTGCCGGCCGAAGCCCTCGCGCTCGCCCCGGAGGAGGTGGCCGAGGCGGCCGCCGCCGACCTCGCCGAAACCCTCGCCCGCACCCTGCGCGGCGGACTCTTCGAGGAACTGGCCTGGCCCTCCTGGGAGAGCGCCGTCACCGAACTGGCCCCCGCCCGGGACCGGAGCCGCCTGACCGTGGTCGAGGCCTGGCCCCACCTGATCGTCGCCAACGCCACCCAGGTCCGGGTCATCGACGCCGACTCCACCGTCCTCACGCACGACCTGCGGGTCCCCGCCGGCGACCAGTACCGCTACGGGTTCCACTACGTCGACGGCGAACTGCTGGTCTTCTGGAACTCCTGGAACACCAACGAGACGCGCGGTTACTGGCACACCTCGCCCGGCACCGTCCTCACCCTGGACGGCGACCGCCCGTACTGGGAGCTGCGCTCCGAACACATCAGCCTGCCGCTCCCCGGCGGCGGCCGCGCCACCGGCGGCGGCGTGCTGCACCGGGGCGACAGCAAGCTGCCGGCCGAGCGGGAGATCCTGTCCGACGGCACCTCGTACTGGGTGTGGCAGCCGCGCGACACGGCCCACGAGCGGGGCTGGCGCGAGTACGACCCCGCCACCGGCGACCTCGGCCGGTACTCCCTGCCCGGATTCCTGACCGGCACCCCGGCCGGGCAGCCGGCCCCCGGCGGCCACGCCGGCGAACGCTCCGGCTGGCTGCGGCCCGCGCCCACCGTGCCGGGCTCGGTGCTCGGCGCCCCCGCCGACGGCCTGCTCGGCTGGCGCGCCGTCCGCGTCCCCGGCCGGGGATGGCGGGGAACCGACGCCGGAGGCCGCACCGTCACCGTCCCCGAAGGCGGCCCCGTGCCGCTCGCGGCACTCGCCTTCCCCGGCGACGACCGCCCCCGCGCCCTGTCCGCGCACCGCTACAACGAGCTGGGCATCAGCGACCCCGACGGGGTGATCACCGCGACCTCGCGCGACGACGAGCGCCGGGTCACCTACGGCACCGGCAGCGTGAGCCTCCCGCCGCTCTCCCACTGGTACGCCCTGCGCCCCCGCGACCCCGAGGGTTCGGCCGCGCTGCGCACCGCCGACCGGGAAACCGTTGCCGCGCTGCTGAAGTCGGCCGCCGCGGCGGCGAAGGCGGAGGACCTGCCCGACCTGGTGAGCGCGGCCCTGCCGCAGGTCACCGCCCCCGAGCTGATCGGCGGCATCATCGAGGTGCTGCGCTTCACCCTCGCGCAGCAGAAGGCCCTCGACGAGGTCGCCGCCCGGCTGACCCCGGATGCCGAAGCCGCCGGGACCGGCCCCGTGGGCCCCACCGACGCGCTGCTCGACCAGGCGCTGAGCGGACTCACGGGCACCGGCTACTACGTCCAGGGCGCGAACACCGACGTCGCCCACCGCTTCCTGCGCGAACTCGCCGTCGCGAGCGCCGACACCGGGGCGGACCAGGTACCCGGCAGGCTCCATTTCGACGTGCCCGCCCTGCCGTACTCCGGGCTGCTGTGGACACCTCTCCTCGACCAGCCCGCCGCCGTCGCCTACCGCGCCGTCGCGGCCGCCACCGGCGAGGAGGAGCGCGCCGCCGTCATCAGCCTGCTGCGCGAGATCGACGCGCTGGGCCTGGCATCCGCCGAGGGGTCCGCGGACCGCTGGCGCCGCGTCCTGGTCCGCCTCGACCAGCGCCACCTGCGCGCCCCCGACGGGAGCGAACGCAACCTCCACCGGCGCGCCGTCCTCCCGCTCGGCGGCGGAGCCGTCCTCGCCACGACCGAGCACAGCGCATCCGTCCCCGACGGCCACGAGTTCGGCGCCCTGCTCCACGACCCCACGGGCCGCTTCACCGTCCCCGGGCCCTACACCGTGCGCGGCGACGCGCAGGTGGGCGACCCGCAGCGCGGCCGCGACTGGCTGACCCGCTTCCTCGCCGAAGCCGCCGACCGGGGCCCCGCGCCCTTCTTCCCCGAAGCCGCCGAGGAGTTCGCCCGGCTCACCGGGGTCCCCGGGGCACTGGCCCGGCTGATGGTCGCCGGCCTGCCCTCCATCGAGACCTCCTGGAGCAACTTCCTCACCCCCGAGCTGCGGACCCTCCTCGGTGTCAAGGCCACCGCCGCCGACCAGGCACGCGACGAGCTCAAGGGTCTCGACGCCGCGGTCCGGCGGGCCGTCGTCGCCGCGCTGCTGCCCGCCGACCCGGCGCTCCTGTGGACCGAGGGCCCCGACGCGGCCGCCGCCGCCGAGGTGTGGAACCGGCGCGTCGGCCGCCGCACGCCGGTGCCCGACTGGCTGCTCACCGAGGCCTCCCGGGTCCTGCGTACCGGGTGGGCCGTGCCCCTCGCCCTGTCCGCGCTCCTCGACCCGGCCGCCTCCCCGGAGCTGTCCGTCGACGTGGCGTGGACGGTGAAGGGCGACCACGCGGAGCCCCGCGAGCCGGCCGGCCGCCCGTTCACCTCGGCCGTCCTGACCACCGCCATGGGCACCATGGCCTGGCTGGCCCACCGGCTGCCCGCGGGTGACCCCCTTCGAGCGGCGCTGCCGCCCGCGCTGACGGCGGTACGGCAGCGGCTCGCCGCCCCGGAACTGCTGCTCGACACCGGGAACTACGCCGACCTGCCGACCTTCCGGAAGGCCGCGGGCACACCGACCGAGACCGGCGAGGGCTTCGAACGCTACGGCGCGGTCATCATGGCCACCGCGGACGACCGGCCCCGGCCCGCGCTGCGTCCGGTGCTGCTGGACTCCACCGGCTCCGACCCGTACCTGGCGGTCCTGCGCGGGGACGACCAGCGGCCCAACGCGGTCGAGACGGCCCTGCGCGCCACCCATGACCCGCGCTTCGCCGCCCTGCTCGCCGACCCGGGCGCTCCGGCGGCCGGCGACGTCGACCGGGACGGCACCTGGTGGCCCCAGGACCCGTGCCGGTCGGTCCCCGAGCTGGTGTCGCAGGCCGCCGAGGAGCACGGGCTCGGCGCCGACGCGGCCGCCCTGTACCTCATGCTGCTCGCGATGCCCGACCCCACCGACCGCAACACCGCGCGCTGGACCGGCTGGAAGCCCGCCAGGCTCAAGGCCGCCCGCGCCGAACTGGCCGCCACCGTCCTGGTGGTGTCGGCCGGCCGGAGCCGGGCCGGGCGCACCCTGTTCCTGCCGGGCGGGTGGGTGGAGATGGCCTCCCCGGTGCTGCCGGTGGAGCAGTGGAAGCTCCCGATGTACGGCCACCCCCTGCGCGGGCCGCTGGTCCCGGCCGAACCGGCCGCGGACCTCTACCGCCGGGCCTGGCAGCGGGTCCGCGAGGGCGACGCACCGCGCTTCGAGGAGCTCAAGGTGAAGCGCACCCGCGGCCGCACCCGCCGCCCCTGACGCCGGCCCGGCCGGGATCCGGGGCCGGTCCCCCCGGCACCGGCCCCGGTACGGCCACCGGCCCCGGCGCGCGGCGCCTGGGCCGCGGACGCCGCAGCTCCTGTAGCGGCACCAACACCGGCACGGGCGCAGGCCGGTCGGCGCCGGCCGGCCGTGGCACCGGCCGGTCTCGGCACCGGCCTCGGGCCCGGCAGCGGCACCGGCCTGGGGCCCGGCACCGGCCCCGGTGCCGGCACCGGCCGCGGCACTGGCCCCGGCGGCGCTCCGGTACCGCCTTGATCCCGGCGCGGCGCGCCTCGCGCCTTCGTTCGCCCGAGGGCGCGGGCCGCGCCGCGTCCACACACGACCCCCGACCATCCCCGCACCCATCAGGAGGACTCCGATGACCCTCACCGACCAGGCCGCCGCCGCACCCGCACCCGCGCCCGCGTCCGCCCGGCAGGTACAGCCCGCCGAGGACCGGTACGCCGACGAACTCGCCTTCCTCGCCGCCCAGGACCCCGGCCCCCGACCGCCCGGCTGGGCGCTGACCCCGCGCGCCGTCGTCACCTTCGTCTGCGGCAGCGAGGGCGCCGAACTGGCCCCGCCCCAGGGCGGCGCCCAGCGCGTCATCGCCCCCAAGTTCGTCGGGGAACGCGCCCTCGTGGAGCGGTGCGTGGTCACCCTCGCCGGAGAGCGCGGCCTGCTGCTCACCGGCGAACCCGGCACGGCCAAGTCCATGCTCAGCGAACTGCTCGCCGCCGCCGTCTGCGGCACCAGCTCCCTCACCGTCCAGGGCACCGCCGGCACCACCGAGGACGCCTTCCGGTACGGCTGGAACTACGCGCTGCTGCTCGCCCAGGGGCCGAGCGCGGGAGCCCTGGTGGACTCGCCGGTGCTCTCCGCCATGCGGACCGGGCGGGTGGTGCGCGTCGAGGAGATCACCCGCTGCCTGCCGGAGGTCCAGGACGCGCTGGTGTCGATCCTCTCCGACCGGCGGGTCACCGTGCCCGAACTCACCGCCACCGAGGACGCGCTGGTCTGCGCCGCCCCCGGCTTCACCGTCATCGCCACCGCCAACCTCCGCGACCGCGGCGTCTCCGAGATGTCCGCCGCCCTCAAGCGGCGTTTCAACTTCGAGACCGTCGCCCCCATCGCCGACGCGGACGCCGAGGCCACCCTGATCCGCCGGCAGGCGGTCGCCGCCGTCCAGCGGGCCGGCGCCGCCTTCGGGGTCGACGACGCCGTGCTCGACGCGCTCGTCACCGTCTTCCGCGACCTGCGCTCGGGACGCTCCGCCGAGGGGTGGGACGTGGAGCGCCCCGGTACGGTCATGTCCACCGCCGAGGCCGTGCAGGTGGCGGCTTCGCTGGGGGTCGCGGCCGCGTACCTGCCGGGCGGGGACGTGCTGGACCTGCTGCCGGGGCACCTGCTGGGCGTCGTGCGCAAGGACGACCCGGCCGACCACGGCCGGCTGCTGGGCTACTGGGACGGCCCGGTCCGCCGCCGGGCCGAGGACGGCTCGGCGATGTGGCGCCGCCTCTGGGACCTGCGCGGGAGCCTGCGTTGACCCCGACCCAGGCACCGGCCGACTCCCGTACGGGCGCCGGGGCGTCCGCCGATCCGCGCACGGCCGTGGAGGCGCTGGCCGCGTCCCGCGAGCCGTACCTGCTGGGCGTACGCCACCACAGCCCCGCGCTGGCGGCGTTGGTCCCCGCCCTGCTGGACGCCTCCGGCGCGGACGCGGTCTGCGTCGAGCTGCCGGTGGACTTCCAGCCGTGGCTGGAGCACCTGGCCGACCCGGAGACCGTCGCGCCCGTCGCCCTGGCCGGCACGGGCCGGGACGGCCGCCTGGCCTTCTACCCCTTCGCCGATTTCTCCCCGGAACTGGCCGCGATCCGCTGGGCCGTCTCGCGTGGTGCGACCGTGCTGTGCTGCGACCTCCCGCTGTCCGCCGACGCCTGGACCGCGCCGAGCGCCGCCCCGGCCCCGGCCGCCCCTGCCGAAGGCCCTTCTTCCGACTCGGGCCCGGCGCTCGCGCGCGCAGGCTCCTTCGCGGACGCGCTCGCCGCTGCCGGGACCGGGCGGGAGGGGGAGGACATGTGGGACCGGGCCGTCGAGGTGCTCGCGCCCGGCTGCACCCCGGAAGCCGTCCGGCGCGCTGCGCTCGGCGTCGGATGGGCGTTGCGCGCGGATGCCGCCACCGTCCCGGCGACGGACCTGGCGCGCGAGGCCCACATGCGCGAGGTGATCGGCGGCGCCCTCGCGGCGGGCCACCGCGTGGCCGCCGTGATCGGTGCCTTCCACGCCCCGGCCCTGGTGGGCGCGGCCGTCGCGGCCGGGACGGTCCCCGACTGCGACGCCGCGCTGCCGGCCGGGACCGCGGGAGGCGCCGCGCCCGACGCGGGTGCGGGGCGCCCGGGGCCCGGGGCCGATGCCGTCCCGACGGCAGGGGCCGCAGCAAGCGCCCCCACCGGCACCGACCCCGCCCGTGACCCCGGTACGGCCCGCGCGGGGGCCGCACGCCGCGGGGGGCAGGAGACCGGGCGGCCCGTCACCTCGCTCGTGCCCTACTCCTTCGACCTGCTCGACTCCCGTTCGGGGTACCCGGCCGGCATCCGGGACCCGCTCTGGCAGCAGGCCGTTCTGGAGGCCGGCGGGGACCCCGGCCTGGTACGGGAGGCGGCCTCCGTGGCCCTCACCGGCCTGTGCCGGGAACTGCGCCGCACCGGGCACACCGCCGGGACCGGCGAAGCCGCCGAGACCCTGCGGCTCGCCTGCGACCTGGCCGTCCTGCGCGGACTGCCCGCGCCCGGCCGCGGAGAACTCCTCGAGTCCGTCACCACCGTCCTCGGGCAGGGCGAACCCCTCGGCCGGGGCCGGGCGCTGGCCCGCGCCCTCGAGGCGGTACTCGTCGGCACCGCGCGCGGACGGATCACCCCGCACGCCCCCCGCTCCGGCCTCGGCCCGTCCGTCGAGGCCGAGCTGACGCGGCTGCGCCTGCCCGGCCCCGACGACCCCGCCCCCCGCGAGGTCCGCCTCGACCCGCTGCGCTCCGCTCTCGACGGCCGCCGCGAGGTCCTCCTCCAGCGGCTCCTGGTCTGCGGAGCCGGCTACGGCGAGCCCCTCACCGTCGCCGCCACCGGCGACGGCACCGCCGTCGGCACCAAGTGGCGGCTGTCCTGGACGCCTTCGGTCACGGCCCGCCTCGATCTCGCCGGGGTGCGCGGCGTCACCGCCGCCCAGGCCGCCGCGGGCACCCTGCGCGACACCGCCCGCCGCGCCGCCGCCGACGGCGGACCGGCCCCGGCACAGATCCTGGCCGGGCTGGCCGCCGCCGCGCGCTGCGATCTGCCCGACCTGGTCGACGTACGGCTCCACGAGGCGGCCACCGTGCTGCCGCAGACCGCGTCCCTGCCGGAACTCCTCGACGCCCTCGACCTCCTGGAGGCCCTCCACCGCGGACATCTCCCCGGCACCGGCGCCGCGTCCCGCGCCACGGCCGCCGCGCTCACCGGCGACCTGCTCGAAGCGGCCGTCCGCACGCTGCCCGGCCTCGCCGGAAGCGAGGACACCGCCGACGCCGCGGCCCTGGTGGCCCTCGCCGACCGCGCGGCCACCCACCACCTCGGACTGCGCACCGACGAGGCGCTCGCCGCCCTGGCCGACTCCGCCTCTGCGCTGATCCAGGGCGCGGCCCTGGCCGTACGGGTCCTCCTCGACCTCGATCCGGCCGCCCGGCTCGGCGACCGCGCCGCCGGCTGGATCGACGGCGCCACCACCCCCGACGGGCGCCGCGCCCTGACCCGTCGGCTGGGCGGACTCCTCACCGCCGCGGGACCGCTCCTGCAGTCCTCCCCGGCCGCGCTCACCCCCCTCCTGGACCGCGTCGAGCACCTCGCCGACCAGGACTTCCTCGACCGTCTCCCCGCGCTGCGCGGCGGCTTCGACACCCTGTCCCCGGCCGCCCGCGGCCGGCTGCTGGACACCGTGGGCGAGCGGCTCGGCGACCGGATCGACCTCGCGCTCGACGCACCGCCCGCGCTGCTCGCCCTGTGGGCCGCGGCCGACGCCGCCGGACTTGCCGCGGTCAAGGAACTCCCGCTGCCCCGGGCGGACCTCCCGGCCCGGGCCGCGGTCCAGGCCCCGCCCCCGGCTCCTGCGGCCCCCGCGCCGCCGCAGGCCGCCGCTGCCCCGCGGCCACCCGCCCCGGCGGTCCCGCGGCTCGCCCCCGCCGACCGCTGGCGGCTGCTGCTGGGCCGCGAGCGCGACCGGCTCCCCGCCGGCGCCCGCCGCTACGCCCACGCCCTCGACGAGCTGTACGGGGCCGGCCGCGGCGAGGGCTCTGCCGACCTCGACGGCGGCGCGGGAGGCCGGGGCGGGGGCCGGGACGCCTCGTTCCCCACCGCCCGGGAGTGGTCACAGGAGCTGGAGGCGCTGTTCGGCCCCGAGGTACGGCACGAAGTACTGGGCGGAGCGGTCGAAGCGGGCCGCACCGACGTCCTGGCCCAGCTCGACCCGGCGTCCGTACGGCCCTCCGTGGAGCTGCTGAGCTCCGTCCTGTCGCTCGCCGGGGGGATGCCCGAGGCCCAACTCGCCCGGCTGCGCCCCCTGGTCAGGCGGCTCGTTGACGAACTGGCCAGGGAGCTGGCCACGCGGCTGCGCCCGGCCCTGTCCGGCCTCGCCACTCCGCACCCCACCCGCCGCCCCGGCGGCACGCTCGACCTGGCCCGCACCCTGCGCGCCAACCTCGCGCACGCCCGGCGGCGGCCCGACGGCAGCGTGGCCGTGGTCCCGGAGCGGCCGGTGTTCAGCACCCGGGCCCGCCGCGAGAGCGACTGGCGGCTGATCCTGGTCGTCGACGTGTCCGGCTCGATGGAGGCCTCCGTCATCTGGTCGGCGCTGACCGCGGCCGTACTGGGCGGCGTGCCGACCTTGTCCACCCACTTCCTCGCCTTCTCCACCCAGGTCGTCGACCTCACCGACCGGGTCGAGGACCCGCTCTCGCTGCTGCTGGAGGTCCGGGTCGGCGGCGGTACGCACATCGCCGCCGGGCTCGCACACGCCCGCACCCTGATGACCGTCCCGAGCCGCACCCTCGTCGTCGTGGTCAGCGACTTCGAGGAGGGCGCCCCGATCGGCGGGCTGCTCGGCGAGGTCCGTGCGCTGGCCGCCTCGGGCGCCCACCTGCTGGGCTGCGCCGCGCTGGACGACACGGGCACGCCCCGGTACTCGGTCCCGGTGGCCCGGCAACTCGTCGCCGCCGGGATGCCGGTGGCCGCCCTCAGCCCGCTCGCCCTCGCCCGCTGGGTGGGCGACCGACTCCGTGGAGAAGCCCGTTGACCACCTCACTGCCGCCCGTCGCACCGGAGGTGCTCGCCGGAGCCGTCGAGCAGCTCAGCGCGCGGCTGCGCAAGAAGCTGGACGCGGCCGTCGCGAGCTGCGGGGGGCTCGCCTCGAGCGGGCCGGACGGCGCCGTCGTCCTCGCCTTCGGGGAGGACGCCGTCGTCACGCTGCGCCCCGGCCCGGGGGGCGCGGTCACCGAGGCCGGACAGGCCGAGTGCACCTGCCTGCTGGCCCCCCGCTGCCTCCACCGCGCCGCCGCGCTGGGCGCGGCCCCGCTTGCGGACCCGCCCCCCGACGAGGCCCCGGCCCCCGACGAGGCCCCGAACGCGGACTCGGACGGGGCCCCTGACGCGCTCGGGTCGGCAGCGGCACGGCCGGCGGTGCCCGCGCCCGCAGGGGCTGCCGCCCCCGGCGTATCCGCCGCACCCGGTGTATCCGCCGCGCCCGGCACGCCCCCCGCCCCCGACGGGCCCGCAGGGCGGACCGGGCCGTCCGCCCCCGCCGTGGCGCCGACCGCCGCCCAACTGCGGGCCGCGGCCGCGCTCTGGCGGGCCGCCGCCGACGCCCTCGCCGCCGGGGTCACCGCCGCAGGAGCCGTCGTCCAGGCCGAGTTGCTGCGCGCCGCGCACACCGCCCGTCTCGCCGGGCTGCCGCGGGCCGAGGCGGCCGCGCTGCGCGTCGTACGCGGCCTGCGCGCCGCCCGCGGGCAGCAGGCCGGGCAGCAGCTCGGCGCGCTCACCGGGGCCTTCCGCGAACTCCTGCGCACCGCCGCACTCCTGGCCGCCGGCCGAGCCGACCCCGCACTGACGGGCACCGCCCGCCGCGCCTACACGCCCGGCGGCAGCCTCCAGGTGTACGGCCTGTGCCGGGAGCCCGTCCTCTCCGCCACCGGCTACGGGGGCGTGGTCACCCACCTGCTGGACGCCGACGGCGCCGCGTACTCGCTCGCCGACGTGCGGCCCGGCGGGCTCGCCCGGGCCCGCGGCGCCGGGTCGGCCTCCGTCGCCCTCGGCGGCGGCGTCCTCGACCACGCCGGGCTCGCCCGCGGCGGCCTGCGCATCGTCGGGGCGACGGTCTCCCCGGAAGGCCGGCTCGGTGCCGGGCGCGGGGTCAAGGCGACCCCGCTGCGAGGCGTCGCCTGGACCGAGGAGCCCGCCGCCGCGCTCTTCGCCCGGCCCGCGGCCGAGGCGGTCGCCGCGGGACCGGCGGACGCGGAGGATGCCGAACCGGCGCTGCTCGGCTGTGAGGTCGCCGTCGTCGGCGCGGCCGGGGACCACCTCCTGGTGCGCGAGCCGCGACCGGGCGCCCCCCTGCTGCGGCTGCGGCCCGCACACCCGCACCCCGAGCTGGCGCACACGGCGAACCTGCGCCGCCTCGGCTCGTACCCCGGTCTGCTGCTGCGCGTCTTGGGCCGCCCCGACCTCGACCGGGCTGCCACCCTGCGCCCGCTCGCCGTCGGCCCGGTGCCCGGCGCGCAGTACACCCTGCGGCTACCGGAGGAGTGGCTGGGCCGGGCGGACCTCGGCTACGACCGCCTCCAGGGCGTCCACTTCCCGCCCAGGGCCGCCGAACCGGCTCCCGAGCCGGTTCCGGCCGGCCCGGATCCGCTGGCCGACTCCCCGCTGTGGCGCGTACGCCGCCTCCTGGAGACCGGGGTGGCGGGGGGCCGCCGGGCCGTGGCCGAGGCGGCCCGGGGCACCGAACCCCTCGCCGCGTACGGCCCGCTGCGCCGGGCGGGCCTCACCGGGGCGGCGGAGCTGGCCGCAGCCCTGGCCGCGGAGGCCGACCGCCGCCCCCGCAACGCCTTCGGCCGCCTCGTCGACCCGACCTCCGAGGCCTACGCCCACGCCTGGCTCTGCGCGGCCCTTCACCTGGCGGCGGCGGAACGCTCCCTGATCTGCGCCTCCTGGGCACCCGCCCCGGATGCCTGATTGCCGGGCTTCCGGGGCCAATGGGTGTCCCACAGGGTGCAGTGGTGTTCGGTGGCGGTGTCGATCGGGCGGATCCCGCCCGGACCCGGGGCCAGGGACAGGGCCGGGGCGCGGGTGCGGTGGCGGGGCCACGGGGGAGAGTCCGGGGCGTGGGGGACGCCGGTGCGGGCGAAGGCGGTCCAGTAGTCGGTCATCCGGTCCGCGAGCTCGCGCTGCGGGACCGTCAGTGGCGCCAGTTCGAAGAGGTAGGAGAGCTCGAAGCCGTGCGAGGCTCCGAACGGCAGCCCCGGCACCTCCGGCAGCCCGGTGAAGTCGGGCGCCCCGCGGTCGGAGAACCGGTAGACGTACGTCGGCACGTGCCGGGCCAGCGCACCGCTGTCCCGCAGCGTCGGGCAGGTGAACGAGGCGTCGGACAGCAGGGTCGCCCAGGCCGTCGCGGGCGTCGGGTAGGCCGAGACGGGGTAGGCCGCCCCGACGGCGCGGGCCGTCGACGCCCCGAACGACCGTTCCAGCCGGGCCCGGTAGGCGGCCTCGTCGGCCATCGGGTACGCCGCCAGGGTCGTTCCCAGGAAGATCCGCATCTCGTCCTGCGTGGTGCCCTGCATCACGGGGACACGGTGGAACTGCCCCGTCTCCAGGGCCAGTCGGGGCTCCACGGGCAGCAGGGTGCCGCCGTAGGGGACGCGGGAGAAGGTCTGCATGAGCTCAGGGGTCGCGAGCTCGCGGGGATCCAGCCGCCGCAGGCAGTCCACTGCCCCCGCGGGGCCCCCGCAGCCGAGCCGGGCCGCCGCCAGGACACCGGCCGACACCGTCTCCCGCTCGGGCGCGAAGGGCTCGTACGTACCGAGCGAGGGCAGCAGCGACCAGGGCGGAGCCGTGGTCGAGCACGACCCGCTCTGCACGATCGCCCGGTGGAGGAGGTCCGCCGAGGCCGGGGAGACGAGGTGCGCGCACACGCTGAGGGCGCCCGCCGACTCCCCGAACACCGTGACGTTGCGCGGGTCGCCGCCGAACCGGCCGGCGTTCGCCCGCACCCAGCGCAGCGCCGCCTGTTGGTCGGCGAGGGCGAAGCCGGGCGCACCGCCGAGCTCCGGATGGCCGAACAGGCCGAAGACGCCCAGCCGGTAGTTGACGGTCACGACCACCACCTCGCCCCGCACCGCGAGCCGCTCGGGCCGGTACTGGTCCCCCGCGCCGTTGACGAAGCCCCCGCCGTGGAACCAGACCATGACGGGCCGCCGCGTTGCGCCCCGGGCGGCGCCGCCCGGGGGCGCGGTGACGTTCAGGTACAGGCAGTCCTCGGAACCGATCGGGCCGCCGGGCCCGATCGTCGGCAGCTGCACGCACCGTGCGCCGGGGGCGGCCGCCTCGCGCACCCCCTCCCACCGGGGTGCCGGCTCCGGGAGCCGCCAGCGCCGGGCTCCGGTCGGGGGAGCGGCGTACGGGATGCCCTCGAAGGACTGGTGGCTCCCGTGGTCCCGCCCGCGCACGCGCCCCCGGTCGGTGTCCACGACGGGCCGCTCGACCACGGCCCGCTCGGGGCCGGGGCGCCAAGGGCCGGGGCGGTGCGGGCCCGGCGCCGCGCCCACCAGCAGCAGGACGGCCGTCAGCGCCAGCGGCAGCACGCACCGGCGCCGGAAACTCCGCAGATCGGGCACGCGTCACGCCTTTCCCGAGGGCGCGGCGCAAGCGCGCCCGGCGACCCCCGTTTGCCCGCCCCGAATGGCGCAGTGGGCGGATCTGGCACTCAATGTAACAAAGCGTGCGCTTCCCATGACGCACGATGACCGGCGCGCGATGTGTAGACCCGCGTGTCGGCGAACGGAGCTTTCCATGAATGACCCCCACACTCTCGCGGCGACGGACCGAGAAGACCGCCACGAGTTCCCCGACACCACCCCTCCGGGCGCTCCGGGCACCGAGCCCGTGCGCACCCTGCTGGACACGGCGGCCACCTGCCGCCCCCTGGAGGAGGTCACTGCCCTGGTGAGCCTCCTCAAGGACACCGGCCAGCTGCCCAACCCCGGCCACGAGGCGCTGCGCACGGCCGCCGTGACCCGCCCCGTGCACGAAGTACGCGACATGGTCGTCCTCTTGGGCGAGCCTCCGCACGAGGTGGACGCGGCGGACATCACGCTGCGTGCCGCCGCCGTCGGACGGCCGATCGAGGACGTGGCCCTGCTGGCGACCATCCTCGGCAGCGAGGACCCCGCCCCGCCCGAGCCGTCCGCCGCCCCGGCCGCGACGTCCGGGGAAGCCGGGGAGCGGGCCGAACCGCCCGGGCCTCCCGAGCCGGTCCGGGTCCCGTCCGGGCAGGAGCCGTCCGGGCAGCAGCCGTACGGGCAGGAGACGTACGGGCAGGAGCCGTACGAGCGCCCGTACCGGGAGCTGTACGACGCCCCGTACGCGAAGCCGCGCGCGCATCCCGCACCCGAACGCGAGCCGGCCCGCCCCGGCCCGCCGGTGCTGCGGCACGTCCTGCGCTGGCCGGTGGCGGTCACCCTGCTGGTCGCCGGCGCGCTGCACCTGCCCGCGGACCTGGCGGCGCTGCCGACGGCGGCCCCCGTGGACTTCCTGCCCCTTCTCGTCGCGGCGTTGTGCGTCGGCTTCGGGGCGCTGCTTGCCCTGCGGGACACCACGCTCGTGTGGCGGGCGGCGGCGGCCACGGCCGTCGGCGTCGTCGCCCTGCACGTGGGCGGCGGCGCGGCCGCCTTCGACCCCCTGTCCGGGGCGGTCGGCGGGTCCCTCGCCTGGGCGGGCAGCGCGGTGATGCTCAGCGCGGCGGCCGGCGCCGTCCTCGCGGGACTGGCGCTCAGAAACCCGGGGCGGAGCCCGGCCTGATCCGGCGGTGAGACGAGCGGCACCCCGTGCGCACCCGGCACGGGGTGCCGCTGCACGTGAGGAGCCCTGCCGGGCCGGTCCCGTCCGGAGGTTCACGCCCGGGGTCCACGCCCGGCGGTTCACGCCAGGAGGTTCACGGCCCGCGTGAACACCCGCGGGAGCCGGGCCGCCAGCGGGACGATCCGCCGGGCGAGAGGTGGCCGCTGCCGCGCCCAGAGCAGCGATTCCGTGAGCGCGCGGTAGCTGCGCGACAGCTCCCGCCAGGCCTGTTCGTACGCCTGCGGCCGCCCCGCCCGTACGCAGCGCACCAGTTCGCCCGCCGCCGTCACGGCCAGGGTCAGGCCCTCGCCGGTCAGCGCGTCCACGTATCCCGCCGCGTCCCCGACGAACAGCACGCGCCCCGCCACGCGGACGCGGGCCCCTTGGCGCAGCGGCCCGGCGCCGCGCACGGGCGCGCCCGGGGACGCGGGCAGCCGCGCCGCGAGCAGCGGGAACCGGGCGAGCTGTACGTCGAACGGGGCCTGCTCCGTGGTCAGGACGGCCACGCCGATCCGGTCCGGCGCGAGCGGGGTGACGTACGCCTCGCAGTGCGCCGACCAGTGCACCTCGACGAGCTCGCTCCACGGGGCGACCGCGTAATGGCGGCGCAGGCCGTAGCGCGCGGGCCGGCCGGGCGCGGGTGGCGCGGACAGGCCGAGAGCGCGCCGGACGGGGGAGTGCAGGCCGTCGGCGGCGACGAGGTAACGCGCCGTGAGACCGGCCGCGTTGACGGTGTCACCGTCCTGGCCGACCCCGTCGACGCGTTGCCGGACCACCCGTACGCCCAGCTGCGCGGCGCGCTCCGCCAGCGCGGCCTGGAGTACGGTGCGCCGGACGCCGAGACCGGGGCCGGAGCGGAACAGTCCTTCCGCGTGCCGCCCGCTTACGCCGTCCACGTAACGGATGCCGTGGAACGGCTGCCCGGCCGGCCCGACGCCGAGCCCGCGCAACCGGGCGACGGCCCCCGGCATCAGGCCCTCGCCGCAGGCCTTGTCGACGGGGGTGGGCCGCGGCTCGACCACCACCACCTCGAGGCCGGCCAGCGCGCCGTGGATGGCGGTCGCCAGGCCCGCTGGGCCGCCGCCCGCGATCAGCAGGTCGATCACGAGGGGGAGCCGGCCGTCGGTACGGAGGCGGGGGCGCGCAGGCGTCCGCCGTCGGTCAGCGCCGCGTCCTCGCAGCCGATCCGCACGCGCAGGAGCAGCAGGTTGAGCGCGGTGAAGCCCAGGGCCGTCAGCCAGGCGGTGTGCACCAGCGGCAGCGCGACCCCTTCCACGACCACCGCCGCGTAGTTGGGGTGGCGCATCCACCGGTACGGCCCGGCCGCCACGAGAGGCAGCCCGGGTACGACCAGCACCCGCGTGTTCCAGCGCGGTCCGAGGGTCGCGATGCACCACCAGCGCAGTGCCTGCGCCGCGAGAGCCAGGGCCAGGGCCGTCCAGCCGAGGGCGGGCAGGAACGGGCGCCCGGCGGCCCAGGGTTCCACCACGCAGCCCACCAGGAGCGCGAGGTGCAGGGCGACCATCGCGGGGTAGTGGCCGCGGCCGTACTCGCGGCCGCCCCGGGCCAGGCTCCACGCCGCGTGGCGGCGGGCCGTGGCCAGTTCGACGAGCCGCTCGGCCGCGACCAGGCCGATGAGCAGCAGGTACCAGATCATGGACGGAGTGAGGGCCATGGAGTCACCAGCCAGGGGAGTCGGGGAGGGAGAGGCGGGGGAGGGAGGCGGGACAGCGGGGAGGCGGCGCGGCCGGAGCCGGGGTCACCAGCGCAGCAGGACGAGTTCGGAGGCGAAGCCGGGCCCGAAGGCGAGCATCAGCCCGACCGATCCGGGTGGCGGCGGCCCCGCGCTCTGGATGCCGCCCAGGATGTGCAGGACGGAGGCCGAGGACAGGTTGCCGACGGCCGCCAGCGAGCGGTGGCTCTCCGCGAACGCAGATGCCGGCAGCGCCAGCGCCTCGCCCAGCGCGTCGAGGATCTTCGGGCCGCCCGGATGGCAGATCCAGGCGTCGACGTCCGCGGGCTTGAGGTCGTGCGCGGCGAGGAAGGTCTCCACCTCCTCGGCCACGTGCAGCCTGACCAGGTCCGGGAGTTCGCGGCCGAGGACCATGCGCAGTCCCCAGTGGCCGATGTCCCAGCCGAGCAGGTGCTCGGTGCCGGGGTACAGGCGGCTGCGCGCCGCCACCACCGCGGGTCCGGCGCCGGCGGCGTGCAGGGGGTGGTCGCGGCCCACCGCGACGAGCGCGCCCGCCCCGTCACCGAAGAGGGCCCCGGCGACCAGGTTGGCCATCGAGGTGTCCGTGGCCTGCAGGGTGAGCGAACAGAGTTCGGTGGACAGCAGCAGGGCCGCGTGGCCGGGCCGGCCCGTCAGGTGGTCGTGGAGGTGGCCGACGCCGGCGGCGCCCGCCGCACAGCCGAGGCCGAAGAGCGGCACCCGCCGTACGTCGGGGCGCAGTCCGGCGCGGGAGGCGAGACGTGCCTCGAGGGAGGGCGTCTGGAGCCCGGTCACGGTGGTCGACAGGACGAGGTCGATCTCCGGCGCCGCCAGACCCGCGTCGGCGAGGGCGAGTTCCAGGGCCCGGCTGCCGAGCTCGAGGGCCGCCTCCAGGAACAGGGCGTTCGTCGTGCCGAAGTCGTTGGACGGCCCGTACCGGTCCAGGGGGAGGGCGAGGTGGCGGGTGTGCACGCGCACCGAGGCGTGCACCCGGCGCAGCAGGGCCGCGTCGGAGCCGGGCGGCAGGAAGCGGGCGAGCGCGGCCGTGATCTCGGCCTGCGGATGGAGATGGGGCGGGAACACGCTGCTCACTGCCAGGACACGCGTCATTCGTTCACCATAGGAAACAACGGACACATCGTTATGAATAACGCGAACCGGGCGCGGCGCGGCATAGCGTGTCGCCGTGCCCGCGCGAACCACCGAAGCCCGACGTCCGCTTCCACTGCGGCGACGCCTTCGCGCTCACCGCGTCCGAGTTGAGTGGCCCGTACGA